>CAMPIG010000095.1 GCA_946886255.1 uncultured Cellvibrio sp.
CAGGTTGTTCAGCACCTCAAGCATTGCCGTGACCTGACCCGGAGTTTTGCCTACCGCGCATTCCCCCACTTTTGGCAGCAATGGCTCAAAGTGATGATGGAGCACGCCGAGCGCGCCCGTTCTAACAAAGAACAAGTCGCCTTATTCGAAATTCAAAACCTGCTCAATGCCGTGCAACAGGCGGCGGAGCATGAGTTCAGCCAACATCTGGGCAACGGCTTCGTTAAATTCAAGAACAAAACCCTCAACACGCTGACCGGCGAAGAGCGCTTCAGCGGCGATATGCTATCGCTGGTCGAGCACTCCGACCTGGAAGAAACCATCGCCATCACCTCTATTACCCATCGCGCCGAGGCCTTTTATGCCGAGCCCCTGTGGGCGCTGCACCAGCGTTTGGCGTTGCTGAATGATGGCGAGAAGCTGGATGAACGCAGCAATCCCGCCAGCCCGGTGCAATTTTGCGAAGCCCTGCGCAAAGTGCTCGCCAGTCTGGAAGTGGACGTTAAAACCAAAATTATTGGCTACAAGACCTTCGATCAGGAAGTTATCGGCAAATTGGATGCGCTTTATGACGAGATAAACCAATACCTCATCGGTCACCAATTGTTACCTAACCTGAAATTTGTTGCCGTCAATCAGGAAAGCACTGTGGCCCCGGGTCATGGACAGGCCGGGGAAAACGCGCAGGACGAAGAACTGGATGAGAGCCAACAGCGCCGCCGCGCCAGCGACCGCTTACTGACCGGAGAACTCAGCCCCAGCGATGTGCAATACCAATCCAGCTTATTTGGCGCTATTCGTTTATTGCAAGCGCACGTCAACCATCAGATAGCCAGTACTGCAACGAATGCGCCCCAAGCCTTTACTGCACAGCAATTGCTTTACGCCAGTGGTATCGGCAGTGGCAACCCCGCTGTCATGAATGCACCGGTGCAATCCACGCAAATTCTCACTAATGAACAATTGGTTGGCGTACTGCAACACCTTCAGGCCCAGGCGCTGAGCGCTACGAAACAGGTGATGGCTGCCAACCCCAGTCCCGCCAACCTGAATCTGGTTGCCCTGCCGCCGCAAACTGTAGGCGATATCAGCCTGCAAATGTTGCAGGAGATTGCGTCCCAGCGTGAAGACGGCGCGGTGACCTCTACCGATATGCAGACCATCGACCTGGTAGGGATGCTGTTTGAATACATGCTCTCGGATGATCACCTCCCGGATTCCATCAAGGCATTACTGAGCTATCTGCACACGCCCTTCCTCAAGATCGCCTTCATCGACAAAGGCTTTTTTGAGCAACCGGAACACCCGGCGCGGATCTTGTTGAACAGCCTGGCAGAAGCCGGGGTGCGCTGGGTCGGCAACGACGGCAGTGAGCAACACGATATCTACACCAAGATCAAAACGACTGTTTTCCGCCTGCTGGAAGAATTCAAAAACGATGTGCGCATCTTTGCTGAATTGCTGCTGGAATTTAATGCCTACACCCACAACGTCGCTCGCCGCCAGGAACTGATGGAGCGCCGCGCGATGGAAAAAGTGCAAGGCGAAGAAAAATTGCGCGAAGCCAAATTGCAGGTGAATCAGGAGGTCCGCAACCGCACCGATCACCGCGAGCTGCCCTCGGCTATTTTGTTGTTGCTGTTGCAACCCTGGTCTGACTACATGTCCTTTGTGTTGCTGCGCTACGGCGATAACTCCGACAGCTGGCGCCGCTCGCTGGAAGTGGTTGACCAGTTGCTGTGGAGCATCGAACCCAAAACCCTGCAGATCGATAAACAACGCCAGATCGAGCTGCACGTACCGCTGATGGCCGCGCTGGAGCGGGGCTTTGAAACCATTGGCTACGAACAGGGCAAAGGCCGCAAATTGATCGAAGCGGTTATCTCTTTACAAAAAATGGCACTGCAAAGTCGCAAAGCCGAACCTGCACCGGCGCCAATGCGGACTAAACTGGAAAGCATGGCGGCCGAAAAAGCCGGACAAATGGTTGCCGCCAACGACCCGGTCACGCCGGAAGAAGCCAAGATTGTCGATAGCCTGAAGATGATTGAGTTTGGCACCTGGTTTGAATTCGAAGGTGGCAAACGCCTGAAAGTAGCCTGGTACAACAAGAAAACCCAGCATTACATGCTGGTGGATCAACAGGGGCGTAAAGTGTCCCTGAGTGCCGGTCTGCAGCTTGCTCGCGACATGATCGCGGGCAAGGCTAAAGTCATCATCGGCAGCACCAAACCCTTCTTCGAACGTGCACTGGAAAATATCTACCAGACGCTCAACGAGCGTGCAGAGACGTTAAAGGTCGGGAAAGCCCAGTAATGACAGGAATAACCCACGATCGGACGCTACAGCGCCACGGTATTAATGGCGCGGTTGATGTATACGACAGCTTGCGCGACGTATACATCGGCCGGCTGGTCAACATCCACAGCGAAGGCCTGATGATCATCGGCGACGTGCGCCTTGAGGAAGACAAGCTCTACAAGCTCGACCTGCACCTGCCGGAACACGTCAATGGCCGCAACTCCATCCACATCGGTGTAGATTGCCTCTGGACCCGCAACGCCGACTACAACGGCAAACACTGGGCCGGCTTCAAGATTATCGATATTTCACCGCAGGGTGCGGAGGATATTGAAGCTTTAGTGGGAGTGTTAGGGGAGGGATGATCCGATCCGACATTCCCCGCGTCACTCCGACCGCTTTATAAAAAGACGACCGCGCGTTAATCCATCTCATAAACAATATCAGACACCGTTTATTGCTCTCGCTGAAAATCAGCGCATCCTCAATTCGCTTTTTATTTCTAAATAAAAAATTTGAAAATCCAATTTATTCGCGTTTCGCTTAAGCGAAGCGTAAATATTATTTTTTCAAGCGCAATCATCATCGCAATTTAGAAAATTTATTTTTTGGCACATTATTTCCGCGTTTTGAAGTCTTTATGTTTTCATCCGAACATAGGTTTTTATTCAATGAGCGCACCATAAAGGCTATTGGTGAAATAGCCTTGGAAAAGTGCTGCTAACCGCTACACATGAGCGTGTAACTCTTTTCGTTTCTGCTGCCCAGCATCAGCAAGGCTTTACCGAGGATGCAAGACGCAAAAGAGAGGAAGGGTACGATGTCGCTCGCCGAAAACAGAATTCATACCGCAGTACATCCTATAGATGTGCAAGCCGCCGTAAAGCTACCACGCATTGCTATAGAAAATATTGAGCCTGTCATCGAAGCGGGGCGTTTCGCTGCTAAAGGTACTGTCGGAAGTCTACTAACAGTCAGTGCGGTAATTTTCTCTGATACTCACGATAAGTTGGCAGCAGCGGTGCTTTGGCGCATGCAGTCTGAAGAAAAGTGGCAAAGGCTCCCATTAAAAGAATTGGGTAATGATCAATGGCAAGCGTCATTTATGCCACCGCGCGCCGGCATAATAGAATTTGCCGTCGAAGCCTGGTGGGATGTTTATGCGACCTATGTTTACGAGCTCACCAAAAAACATTCTGCTGGGGTACCGATAGCGCTTGAGTTGCACGAAGGGGAGTTATTGGTGCGCGCGATTGCCGAGCGCGCTTCCGAACAGCAACTCGCACAAGTCAATGAACTGCTGCAGCACTTGCAGGCAGCGGGCAATGATGACGAGCGTCTTACGGTTTTACTCGCGCCGAAAACCGCGCAAATAATGGGAAATATAGAAGAGCATCCACACCAGACACGCAGCCCGATTTATCTCATCGATGTAGAGCGCAAACTGGCCCAGTTTGCGAGTTGGTATGAGTTGTTCCCGCGCTCTGCCAGTAATGATCCACAACGCCACGGCACATTCAACGATGTAATTGAGCGGTTGCCGGCGATCAGTGCCATGGGCTTTGACGTGCTTTATTTTCCACCTATTCATCCCATCGGCAAGCGCAACCGCAAAGGGCGTAACAATTCTCTCATTGCCAACGTCGATGATCCAGGTAGCCCCTACGCTATCGGGAGTGCAGAAGGTGGGCATGAAGCGATACATCCGGAGTTGGGTACGCAGGAAGATTTTCGCGCGTTGGTAAAAGCCGCGCGTGACTACAAACTCGAGATTGCGCTCGACTTTGCGATTCAGTGTGCGCCCGATCATCACTGGCTGGCGGAGCATCCAGGCTGGTTCAGTTGGCGACCGGACGGCAGTATTCGTCACGCAGAAAATCCACCCAAGAAATACGAAGACATCGTCAATGTGGATTTCTATGCGGAAGCATCAATCCCGGATTTGTGGCTCGCGTTGCGCGACGTGGTTGAGGGTTGGGTAGAGTTGGGTGTGACCCTCTTTCGTGTGGATAACCCTCATACAAAACCGCTGCCTTTCTGGGAATGGTTGATCGCCGATATCCGTCATAAGTATCCCGATGTTATTTTTCTCGCGGAAGCGTTCACCAAGCCGGCGATGATGGCGCGTCTGGGTAAAATTGGTTTCAGCCAAAGCTACACCTATTTCACCTGGCGCAATACCAAAGCTGAATTGGAAGCGTATTTCACTGAACTTAACGAAGCTCCGTGGCGCGACTGCTATCGCCCGAATTTTTTCGTTAACACGCCGGACATCAATCCACGCTTCTTGCACAACAGCGGGCGACCGGGCTTTTTAATTCGCGCGGCACTCGCCACCATGGGCTCGGGTTTGTGGGGCATGTATTCCGGTTTTGAAATTTGTGAAGCCGAACCTGTTCCGGGAAAAGAGGAATATCTCAATTCCGAGAAATATGAAATTCGTGCACGGGACTATTTTGCACCGGGCAATATCAATGCGGAGATCGCCCAACTCAATCGCATTCGCCGGTTAAATCCTGCATTACAAACGCATCTCGGCTTTAAAGCCTACCAAGCAGACAACGACAATATCCTCTATTTCGGTAAGCGCACACCGGACCTCAGTAATTTTATTTTGATCGCTATCAACCTCGATCCGTTTCACGCCCATGAAGCGTCGTTTGAATTACCGCTGTGGGAATTCGGTTTGCCGGATTTCCATAGTATGCACGGCGAAGATTTAATGAACGGCCATACCTGGACCTGGTATGGCAAAACCCAGTGGATGCGTCTGGAGCCCTGGCATCAGCCATTTGGTATCTGGCGTATTCACCCGGCCCCCAAAAATTAATTTAAGGGTAAGGTGATCCAATGGCTCGACGCGCTAAGCCTGCGGCCTTTCTGAAAGATCCGCTGTGGTACAAGGACGCGATTATTTATCAGGTGCACGTGAAATCGTTTTATGATTCCAATAACGATGGCATCGGCGATTTTCCTGGCTTGATTGAAAAACTCGATTACATCGCGGATTTGGGCGTGAATACTATTTGGCTGTTGCCATTCTATCCATCGCCACGCCGCGACGATGGATACGATATTGCCGAATACCGCGCTGTGCATTCCGATTACGGCTCTATGGCCGATGCGCGTCGATTTATTGCGGAGGCGCATCGTCGCGGCTTGCGCGTGATTACGGAATTGGTTATTAACCATACCTCCGATCAACACCCCTGGTTTCAGCGTGCGCGCCACGCTAAAAAAGGTTCCAAGGCGCGCGATTATTATGTGTGGTCCGATAGTCCGGAAAAATATTCCGGCACGCGCATTATTTTTCTCGATACCGAAAACTCCAATTGGACCTGGGACCCGGTAGCTGGCCAGTATTTTTGGCATCGCTTTTACTCGCACCAACCGGACTTAAACTTTGATAATCCGCAAGTAATGCGAGAAGTGTTAAGCGTAATGCGCTTTTGGCTCGATTTGGGTGTAGACGGTCTGCGTTTGGATGCGATTCCTTATTTGATTGAGCGCGACGGCACGAACAACGAAAATTTGCCTGAAACACATGACGTACTGAAAAAAATCCGCGCTGAGTTGGACGCAAAATATCCCGACCGTATGCTGCTCGCCGAAGCCAACCAATGGCCGGAAGATACGCAACTCTACTTTGGCGGAAAAGATGGCGGTGAGGGCGACGAGTGCCACATGGCCTTTCACTTTCCATTGATGCCGCGTATGTATATGGCCATCGCGCAGGAAGACCGCTATCCCATTATCGATATATTACGGCAGACACCGGAGATCCCGTCCAATTGCCAGTGGGCGATTTTTTTGCGCAACCATGATGAGTTAACGCTGGAAATGGTGACCGATAAAGAGCGCGATTATTTATGGAATTATTACGCTGCTGATCGTCGCGCGCGCATTAATCTGGGTATTCGCCGCCGCCTGGCACCACTGGTTGAACGCGACCGCCGTCGCGTCGAATTGTTAAACAGTTTGCTGTTGTCCATGCCGGGTACGCCGACCTTATACTATGGTGATGAAATCGGTATGGGCGATAATATTTTTCTCGGTGACCGTGATGGTGTGCGCACGCCGATGCAATGGTCCGTTGATCGCAACGGCGGTTTTTCGCGCGCTGATCCAGCGAGCCTGGTTTTGCCTCCAGTGCAAGATCCGCTATATGGATTTCAGACTATCAATGTAGAATCGCAAGCGCGCGATCCGCATTCACTGCTGAACTGGACGCGCAGAATGCTCGCCCTGCGCAAGCAGCAAAAAGCCTTTGGTCGCGGCACGCTTAAGATGCTTGCACCCACTAATCGTCGTATTCTTGCTTACGTGCGTGAATACACCGGTGTTGATGGCCGCCATGAAGTCATTCTTTGCGTAGCCAATTTATCGCGCGTGGCACAGGCAGCAGAGTTGGATCTTTCTGCGTTTAACGGCAAAGTACCCGTCGAGATGGTAGGTGGTGCACCTTTCCCGCCCATTGGTGAATTTTATTATCAACTGACTTTGCCCCCTTACGCTTTTTATTGGTTCTTGCTGGCTGATGAAACGCAAATGCCCGCATGGCACATTGCCCCGGTTGAACGTATGCCGGAGTTGCCAACACTGGTTATCAAACGGCATCTATCTGAACTTCTGCAAGCACCGGCGCGCACCACACTTGAGCGCGAATCACTGCAAGCTTACTTACCCAAGCGACGCTGGTTTGCCGGACATGATGAAACAGCTGGCGGTGATGTACGCATGCTTTATGCACTGCCCTTCAGCGAAGAGGGAGATATTTCAGTACTCGCCGAAGTGGAACTAAACGTGAATGGAAACCTGAGCCAATATCAGTTGCCGTTGTGTTTTATTCCCGAAAAAGATCCCCATACGCCCCGGCAAGAAGCCTTGGCTCTGGCACGTTTGCGGCGCGGCCGCGAAGTGGGTTTATTGACGGATGCATTAACACTGCCGGCATTTACACGGCAGGTGCTGCGTAATTTACGCAACCAATATGTGATGCAGTGGGACGGCGGTGAAATACAATTTATCGGCACCACGCAATTGAATCACGTTGAAGATAAACCGACCGACGAAGTGAATGTACTTTCTGCGGAGCAATCCAATACTTCCGTTATTATTGGCGATTCGATGGTGCTGAAAGTTATTCGCCGTGTGGTACAAGGTATTCATCCGGAGAGCGAAATCGGCGGCTATCTCACTGAGCAAGGCTATTCAAATATCGCGCCTATGCTCGGTGAAGTGCGTCGCATGGATGCGCAAGGAAAACCGCATACGTTAATGATTTTGCAGGGCTTTCTCAGCAATCAAGGCGATGCCTGGCAGTGGACGCAGGATACTCTCGAGCGAGCCATTCGCGATCAACTGGCCGGTGGTATATCGCTGGTTGAGAATCAATATACGGCGATGTCAGAGCTGGAAGTCTTTGCGTACAAACTTGGTCAACGCTTGGGTGAAATGCATTTAACGCTTGCAAAACCTTCCGACAATCCGGAATTCGGTTCGCTGCCCGTCACCACTGTAGAGACAGATGCATGGGCCAAAAATATCAGCGAGTTGGTGCGTCAGGCGTTGGATGCCATCAGCACCGGCTACGTATTTGGGCCGGAAGGGACGCGCTATTCCAGTTGGTTGCTCGCGCATCGCGAGGAGTTGATTGCGCTCGTGCACAGACTCGCTGCGGAATCTGCTGGCGGTATTCGCACGCGTGTGCATGGCGATTTACATTTGGGTCAGGTCCTTGTTGTAGGTGGTGACGCTTACTTTATTGATTTTGAAGGTGAGCCTAATCGGACGATGGCTGAACGCCGTGATCGCCAGAGCCCACTGAAAGACGTTGCGGGCATGTTACGCTCGTTCGATTACGCCGCGGCGATGGCAATACGTGATGCGCAGAGTACCGATGAATCGGCCGAAGCAGAAAAAGCGCGACGCACTATTGCAGCACAGTACCTCAACCAAACGCGTCATGCATTCCAGAATGCCTATTGCGAAGCTGCTGCAGGTTTACCCCATGCCTGGAATGTATGTCATGGACCGGACGCCGCGCTGGCATTATTCCGCATCGAAAAAGCCGCTTACGAAATACTTTACGAAGCCAATTTCCGTCAGGAGTGGCTCGATGTACCGCTGCAAGGTCTGATGGATATTACCCAACATTATTTGGAGCGTAATTAGTGATTGATCAATCTGTGTCTGCACCTTCCGAGGCGGAGCGCGGCCATATCGAAGCGTTGGTGCGTGGCTGTCATGGTGATCCATTTGCGTACCTGGGCCCGCATTCGCATGGCGAAGGATGTATCGTACGGGCTTATATGCCGGGTGCTATCAGCGTTGAAGTGCTTGATGCCCTTTCCGGTAAATCCCTGGGAATTATGTCGCAAGATCTGGTGCCGGGGTTGTTTACGCTTACGATGCCCGAAGGAAAACCCTATCGCTATCGAATTCTGTGGGCACATGGCAGCTGTGAAATGGAAGACCCTTATGCTTTTGGTCCACTGCTGGGCGATATGGATTTATATTTATTCGGCGAGGGCAACCATCGCGAAATGAGCCGCGTCTTTGGTGCGCAACTGACGACACATGAAGGCATTTCCGGCGTGCGCTTTTCGGTGTGGGCGCCGAATGCGCGGCGCGTTTCTGTGGTGGGAAATTTTAATTCCTGGGACGGTCGCCGCCACCCGATGCGTGTACGTTATCCTGCGGGTGTGTGGGAAATTTTTATACCGCGCTTGAAAGCCGGCGAAGTGTATAAATTTGAAATTCTTGATTGCAACAGTGCCCTGACCTTGAAGGCAGATCCCATGGCATTGGCAACCGAAGCACCGCCAGCAACCGGTTCAGTAGTGAGTGCACCGCTAGAATTTCAATGGCACGATCAACAGTGGATCCAGCAGCGCAACGCCGCTGATCCTTATAAGCAAGCAATCAGTATTTACGAAGTGCATGTGGGTTCATGGCGCCGTGGTTGGGGTGAAGATCCTATCTTCGATTGGCATGAACTGGCGGACCAATTAATTCCCTATGTTGTCGATATGGGTTTCAGCCATATTGAACTGTTACCCATTATGGAACATCCCTTTGGTGGGTCCTGGGGCTATCAACCGCTTTCACAATTTGCGCCTACTGCGCGCTATGGCAGTCCAGCAGATTTCGCGTCGTTTGTGGACAGATGTCATCAAGCAGGTATCGGCGTTATTCTCGATTGGGTGCCAGCGCATTTTCCGACGGATGCTCACGGCCTCGGTCAATTTGATGGCACCGCGCTATATGAATACGCCCATCCCTTCGAAGGCTTTCATCAGGATTGGGAGACTTATATTTACAATCTCGGCCGCAACGAAGTACATGGGTTTATGCTCGCTTCTGCGCTGCATTGGTTGCGCACTTATCACATTGATGGCCTGCGGGTAGATGCCGTTGCGTCGATGCTTTATCGCGATTATTCACGTGAACAGGGCGAATGGATTCCCAATCAATACGGCGGACGAGAAAATCTTGAAGCCATTGATTTTCTGCGGCACCTGAATGACGTGGTTGCCAGCGATGCTCCCGGTGCAATGGTGATTGCCGAAGAATCCACGGCCTGGCCCGGCGTAAGCCGCCCAACCCACGAAGGCGGTCTGGGGTTTATTTACAAATGGAATATGGGCTGGATGCACGACACGCTTAAATACGCGAGTGAAGATCCGCTCTATCGAACCTACCACCACCATCAACTTACGTTTGGTTTGCTTTACGCATTCTATGAAAATTTTATTCTGCCGATTTCCCACGACGAAGTGGTTCACGGTAAAGGTTCACTGCTCAACAAAATGCCCGGCGACCACTGGCAGAAATTTGCGAACCTGCGACTTTACCTGAGCTTTATGTGGACCCATCCCGGGAAAAAATTATTGTTTATGGGATGCGATATTGCGCAATGGCGCGAGTGGAATCACGACGAGCAACTTGATTGGTTCTTGCTCGATTACCCTGAGCATCGCGGTGTTCAGCAATTACTCAAAGATATCAACCATCTTTACCGCAACGAACCAGCATTGCACGAATTGGATCATAAAGGAGAGGGCTTTCAATGGCTCATTGGCGATGATCATAAAAACAGTGTTTACGCCTGGCTGCGTCGTGGTGCAAGCGGCGCGCCTGTGCTGGTCGTTCATAACTTTACCCCTACACCGCGACCGGGCTATCACATAGGCGTGCCGATTGGCGGTAGCTGGAAGGTTATTTTGAACAGCGACGCCGAATGCTACGGTGGCTCAAACTCCGGCGTAGCCGCTGCATTCGCCATTGAAGAACATGGTCATGATCAGCCTTACAGGCTCGAGCTGGATTTGCCACCGTTGGGCAGCTTGATACTCAAGCCATCGTCACAGCCCTAGTGTCAGAGAAATAACACTAAGGCTGGAATCAAAACGGTTAAGGAACCTAAATATCCGGTTTGCTTGACCAGACAATCTAGCGGCCATCCTTCAGGTTTTTATGAGCGTGTTGCCCAAGCGCGAACTAAATTATTTTTCTAAATGATGGCAACAACCGGCCTTGCTCATTGGCAGGAACTTATTCTGAGGAGGCTTCTACATGTTTCTTGAATAAACGTTCAATTTGAGCGCTCAATGTCGATTTCATCGCTGATGTGGATGGCTTCGACACTATAAAGACGATAGTTAAAAACTCGTGCCTGACGCTCGCCGAGCAAATTCCCAGTTCAATGTCCGTGGACGGAGGAGATTGCCAATTACAAAAAGGTGTAAGCACAAGATCATTACTATTAGGTTGTAATGACACTATGAGAGAAGGTGTTGGCGCATTTGGGGTCGCTATGGTGCATTGGCTAGAACCCTGAATGCCAGTCTCACGGGGCGCCACTTTGGGTACGGAATTGGCCAATCCAAGTGCAACCAACGCCTCCTGATCCACCCAGTCGCACGCCGAGCCAGCTGGTGCCGAGAGCGCTTTTGCCGTAAAAACGAGCGGTAAGAAAAAAGCTAAAAGTTTGTTACACATAGTGGAATACTCCATATAGATATGTGAAGAAAATTGAATAAAAAAACTGGGGCCTGGCGTTTATTAAAATTTTTTTCGATACACTACAAAGGATTCATTGTTATCACGAACTCCAATATATTGCTAGACTTCCGCATATGTCGGCTTTGAACAGAGTGCCAGCTTTGGTATGCAGGGCTGTCCTGGAAGTATTCGCTGTGATTAACGGTTGAGGATAGTTAGAAGCAAATTAATTAACTCAACGCCTTCCATAAAGCTGCTCGACTTGTGAGTCGCGCAGCTTTATTTTTTTCAGAGCAATTACTTTTCTTTCCGTTTATTTTTGTGGTCCCTCTTTTGTTTTTTCTAACGTGTTGCCCAAGCGCGATCGCCCGGTTTGTAAGCGAGTGCGCCGTCGTAGCGGCCAGGGATGGGTATGTGGCGCAGGACTTGCGTGCCGCCGACTTCGGAGGTGAAGAAGCCGAACAGGGTGAGTTGTTTGATCATGGTGAAGTAGTGAATACCGCCGCTGAAAACAGCAGCGCGCGCATCCTGGTCAAGTTGGCTGATAAACGCGTTGCGCTCTGCCGGTTGTAATGACATAAAACCTCGACCATAGGTTTTGCGGCATTCCGCTTCCAGAGTGAGCAAGCCTTTATGGAAGATGGCACGTTCATCCAGGGTGTAGCAGTCGGTCACATATATATTCATGAATTCGCCGACTTTGGCATCCTTGGCGCCTGGTGTCTCGGTACGCGGCAGGATGGTTTCGGCAATTTCATCCAGCAGAGGAATATTTTCTGCTGAAAAGTTGGCGGATGTTGACGCCGTGGTGGCGCAGCCGCTGAGCAGTGCGGTACTGCCAATCATGGCGGTGCCGGTAGCGGCAGTAATCAGGGCGAGGAGTTCGCGGCGGTTCATTTCAGATTCCCCTTTTTCAATTCTCTGACGGCGTGATCTGCTGCGCGGGCGGTGAGCGCCATGTAGGTTAGTGATGGGTTAACGCAGGATGCAGAGGTCATGGCCGCGCCGTCGGTAACAAACACGTTGGGTGCGTCCCACACCTGGTT
>CAMPIG010000096.1 GCA_946886255.1 uncultured Cellvibrio sp.
GGCTGGCGCCCGCGATGGAAGAACCAATGGCGGCGGGAGATGTAATCCGGCAGCGACTCATGTTCCAGCACGGTGATATTGGGTTCCTGCAACAGCTCCGACAGGTCTTTCTTGATGATCAACGGCGGCAGATCGGGCATGGGCTCGACCGGCGGCACATACCAGTTGGGCATCTGCGCTTCGTCCGCCAGCAGGAACCAATAGAAGCCGTAGGGCGGCAGGGTCAGCAGGTAACTGAGCTGGCCGATTGGCGGGAACGACGAACCACCGATCATCTCCACCGGTACCTTGCCGGAATAGGCCGCCAGATCCAGTTCCACCGCCTGGGCCGAGCGCGACAGGTTAGCCACGCACAGGATCAACTCGTGCTCACCCTCCGGTCCGGTGTACTCACGCAGGTAGGCAAAGATGCGCCGGTTGGTCGGGGCGAGCATCTTCAGCGTACCGCGACCAAAGGCTTTCTGCTGCTTGCGTACCACCAACATGCGCCGGGTCCAGTTGAGCAGCGAATGCGGGTCAACGGCCTGGCTTTCCACATTGACCGTCTGGAAACCATAGAGCGGGTCCATGATCGGCGGCGAAGCGAGACTGGCCGGGTCGGCGCGGGAGAAACCGCCGTTGCGGTCGATAGACCATTGCATAGGCGTCCGTACGCCGTGGCGGTCGCCGAGGAACAGGTTATCGCCCATCCCGATTTCATCGCCGTAATACAAGGTCGGTGTACCGGGCATGGACAGCAGCAAACTGTGCAAGAGTTCGATGCGGCGGCGGTCCCGCTCCACCAGTGGCGCCAGGCGGCGACGGATGCCCAGGTTCAGGCGTGCGCGGCGGTTGGATGCGTAGTACTCCCACAGGTAATCCCGCTCGTCGTCGGTCACCATCTCCAGGGTCAGTTCGTCGTGGTTGCGCAGGAAGATCGCCCATTGGCAATTGTCGGGAATCTCCGGCATCTGCCGCAAAATATCGGTCATGGGGAAGCGGTCTTCCTGGGCGATGGCCATGTACATGCGCGGCATCAGCGGGAAGTGGAACGCCATATGGCATTCGTCGCCATTGCCGAAGTATTGCTGGATATCCTCGGGCCAAAGATTGGCTTCTGCCAGTAGCATACGATCCGGGTAGTGCTGGTTCAGCTCCGCCCGGATCTGTTTGAGCACATCGTGAGTCTCCGGCAGGTTTTCATTGAGCGTTCCTTCGCGCTCCACCAGGTAGGGAATCGCATCCAGCCGCAGGCCATCCACTCCCAGATCGAACCAGAAACTCATTATGCTCAGGACTTCCTTCAACACTGCCGGGTTATCAAAGTTGAGGTCGGGCTGGTGCGAATAGAAGCGATGCCAGAAGTACTGACCGGCGATCGGATCCCAGGTCCAATTAGAGTTTTCGGTATCGGAGAAGATGATGCGCGTGCCCTGATATTTCTGGTTGGTGTCGGACCAGACGTAGAAGTCGCGCCATTTGGAGCCTTTCTTCGCCCGGCGGGCGCGCTGGAACCAGGGGTGCTGGTCCGAGGTGTGGTTGATGACCAGCTCGGTGATGACCCGTAAGCCGCGTTTGTGGGCTTCTTTCAAAAAACGGCGCGCGTCGGCCATGGTGCCGTATTCCGGATGGACGCTGCGGTACTCGCCGATGTCATATCCGTCATCGCGGCGCGGTGATACATAGAAGGGTAATAACCAGATGGTGTTGACGCCCAGTTCGGCGATGTAATCCAGTTTTTCAATCAGGCCGGGGAAATCACCTGAACCATCGTTGTTGGCATCAAAATAGGATTTGATGTGGACCTGATAAATCACTGCGTCCTTGTACCACAGGGGGTCCTTGAGAAAGGTGGCGGTTTTTGCCTTATTTGCCATCTGCAAACCTCGCGTCATGTTCATAAACCAAAACAGGAGGTACGCAAAGGCATTGCGTTGCCAGATAAAGCACTATGCATTGATGAACCCTCATCATCTGGCGCCCTCCTTCTGCTTTTGTCTGTCGACTGATGAACCGCTGCCGGGTTCACCAATCCATCAATCGGGGTGCGGAACGCCGAGCCGTTTCCACATCGCCTTGGTAATCCGCTGCTGGTTAGCATAATCCGCCCAGGGATCAGACTTCAGTGCGGCTAACCGCCGACGCAGATTACCAATATGCCACTGCGCGGCACCATGCAGGTGCGTCAATTCATCGCGCGTGATGGGCACTGACACCGGCAAGCCGGTCCGCGCGCGGACCGAGTAAGCCGCGACAGTACTGGCGCCGCGCTGGTTGCGCAGGTAATCCACAAAGATCTTGCCGACCCGGTTTTTCGGCCCCATACGCGCCACAAAACGATCAGGCAATTGGCGGGCCATAAACTGGGCAATCGCCTTGGCAAATTCCTTGATGGTGATCCAGTCATCGCGCCGCGCCAGGGGAATAATCAGGTGAATGCCTTTGCCGCCGCTGGTCTTCAGGAAAGTTTCCAGCCCGAGCTCATCGAGCACCGCCAAGGTCAGACGCGTGGCATCAAGCATACTTTTCCAGGGCAAAGCCGGGTCCGGGTCCAGATCCAGGATAATGCGGTCGGGTTTTTCAATCCGGTCACTGGTGGAACCCCAGGTGTGAAATTCGATGGTGCCCATCTGTACCGCGCCCACCAGTGCTGCCGCGCTGTCGATCTCCATCAACCGCGCATGACCAGGATCGAGGTCCGGATCAAGCTGCTTCACCGCCGGGATCGCCAGGTGCTCGGAATGCTTCTGGAAGAACTGCTCCCCGTCCAGCCCCGTCGGTAAACGCAGCAGCGATACCGGTCGGTCATCCAGTTGCGGCAGAATCCATTCACTGATGTCTTCGTAGAAGCGCGCAAGGTCGATCTTGCGAGTATGGCTTTCGCTATCGATCTCCCGTTCTGGATGGGTAATCTTTACCCCGGCCAGGGCGGAGCTGTCCTTTTTTTCTGTATCTTTGTGTGGTGTGGCTTTTGCCTTTGCTGGAGCAGTTTGGCTTTTCTTTGTTGCGGAATTGCGGCTGGTACCACCTCCGTCGCCAGCGGTGCGCGGCTGCTCCCGGATAATCTCAGCGGCAGGCTTATCGCTGCGCAAGGCGATAAATGATGCCTGGCGCAAGCGGTTATCGCCGGTCCATTCAGCAAACTCCACTTCACCGACCAGGGTCGGCTCCAGCCAATGCACATCGCGCGCTTCACTAGCGGAGATGCTGTGGCTCAGGGGGGAGTCGGCGCGCTCCAGCGGACGTAATCGCCGGTGGATGTCCTTCAGGCTGGCGGCATTGAAGCCGGTACCCACCCGGCCAGCATAGAGTAATTCCGCGCCACCGGCTTTTTTGTATACGCCCAGCAGGAGCGCCCCAAAACTGCTGCGACTGCCTTGGGGCGGGGTGTAACCCACGATCACAAATTCCTGTCGCAAGCGGCACTTCAGCTTGATCCAGTCCGCGCTACGCCGGGATACATAAGGGCTGCCCAAGCGTTTGCCGATGATGCCTTCCAACGACAGGGCACAGGCGGTTTCCAGGATACTGGTGTGGCCATCTTCAAACGCGGTGGAGAAGCGGACCAATCCTTTGTTGTTGGCCGGCATCACACTTTCCAGAGCCGCGCGCCGTTCTTCCACCGGCAAACGGCGCATGTCGCTGCCATTGAGGAAGGGCGCATCAAACACGTAGTAGACAATATTGTGACTGCGACCGATATCGAAGGCCTGCTGTAATGCCTGGAAATCAGGCAGGCCTTCATCATTCAGAATCACGACTTCTCCATCGAGCCAGGTCTTATCCAGCCCCAACGCCTCGATCGCCTGCACCTGCTTGGGCATCCGGCGGGTCCAGTCATTGTCATTGCGGGTAAACAGGCGCACCTCCCCGTCGAGGATGCGCGTCAGGATGCGATAACCATCAAACTTGACCTCGTAAAGCCATTTCCCGGTCAAGGGTTCGCTGACCAGCGTCGCCAGCTCCGGCGCCAGATGCTCCGGCAAGGTTTGACCTGCCTTAATGGAGCGAACATTGTGCGCAGGTGTATTTTTACTCGCCGATCTGGTCGCACTTTTGTGGGCGCCGGCGGTGGTTTTAGCGGCGGATTTTCCGGCAGGCTTTTCAGGAATATGGGCGGAACTAAGCACGCTGTCCGGCTCTTCCTTGACGATGTTGTAATCCGCCGCTCGCCGCGCCGCCTGGTCACGCTCCTTGATCAACAACCACTGTTCCTTGTCGCCGCTGGCTCGCATGGTCGTGCGCACCAGATTCCAATCGCCGCTGAGTTTTTCGCCAATCAAGGTAAATTTCAGTTTGCCTGCGTCATAGGCAGCGGTCGGATCATCGTCAAGCGAGCGCCACACGCCCTGATCCCACACGATGACATCACCCGCGCCGTATTGCCCCGGCGGAATGCTGCCCTCGAAGCTGGCATAAGCCAGCGGGTGATCCTCTACATGTACGGCGAGGCGTTTGTCCTGCGGATCGAGACTTGGCCCTTTGGGCACGGCCCAACTTTTGAGCGTGCCGTCCAGTTCCAGACGAAAGTCGTAATGCAGTCGGCGCGCTGCGTGTTTTTGCACCACAAAACGCAATGCACTGGTGCGTTTTTCACGCGCCGGTTTTTTTTCACGTGCTGAATGTTCTTCGCGTGGCTCAGAGGTAATATCAAAATTGCGTTTGCGATTGTAGTCGCTGTCGCTTTTGGTGGATTTTGTCATTGTGTGCTGTCCTTTTTTTGAAAACGGTTTGTACAGGACGGGGTTCACTTTTTTGTGTCGGATTACGTTGCGCCAATCCGACCCATGCAGCGCCTTATCAGCGGCTGGCGGTTTTTTTTCGTGTACTCGTTGATGCTTTTGCAGTAGGCGTTTTTTTGGTCGATGTTTTTTTGGTGGATTTTGTCGGTGTTTTCTGCGCTTTGGCAGAGGAGGATTTTTTTGCGCGGCTGGTGGTTTTTTTCTTGTCCGCGTCAGTTTCCTGTTTGGTTGCCGATTCCGCCTTACCCGTTTCACGGCGCTCGCGCGGTTTACCGCCCAGGCTGCGTTTGAGCAATTCGGTCAAGTCCAGGATATCCGCTGAACGCCGCTCTTCCTCATCAACACGTTCCACAGATTCAATCTTGCCTGCGCGCGCTTTTTCTTCTACCAGCTGCATAATTTTATCGGTAAACGTGTCCTGATATTCATCGGGATTCCACGCAGCTGACATGTCATCCACCAGACGACGCGCCATATCCAATTCTTTCTTGTTTAAATCTACATCAGCAATCGCGCCACCGATATCCAGATCATCCACATCACGTACATCATCTGGCCAACGCAATAGCACCATCACCAGCGCCGACGCCAGAGGCATGACCGCCGCCAGATGCTGGCGCGTACGAATTACTACCCGCGCCAATGCCACCTTGTGCGTTTTACACAGCGTCTCGCGCAATAAGGCATACACCTTTTCGCCGCGTTTGATCGGACTTAAATAATAAGGCGTATCGATATTTGTCAGAGGAATCTCTTCGCTGTCGACAAAGGAAAAAATATCAATGGTCTGAGTAGACTTGGGATGCGCCGAACGAATTTCTTCATCACTCAGCACGACATATTTGCCTTTTTCATATTGCACGCCTTTCACAATATGTTCTTTAGTGATCTCTTTGCCGGTCACTTTGTTAATTCGTTTATAACCAACCGGGTCCATACTGCGCTCATCAAGCCAATCAAAATCCACCCCTTCCGAGGACGTGGCGGACACCACACCGACCGGGATATGCACAAGGCCAAAACTGATAGCACCTTTCCAGATGGATCGCGGCATAGTGTCTGCTCCTGTTACACGTAAGAGGATCGGTAAAAAAATAGAACCGGTTAAAGTGCTACACCGTCGCTGTAAATTACTTTTCCGGTGCGGGTGATATTGCTGATCTGTTCCAGCATGGCGTCGGTTACGGCTTCTGCTTCATCTTCGCAAACACAATCCGGAGCGATAACCCACAACACATTTACCGGCGCGCCTTGGCGTCTGGATTGGTATTCAATCAAACCGACAAAACCTTCGTCAGATTTCATGATGTCCGTCCACGCTATGTAATGCGAAAAATCTTTAAACATGGCATTTTCCTTCACTGGGTTTGCATAAGAACTTGCCCAGTGAAAGGAGTTTCGTTTGTGGCAAATAAATGAGGGATTTCTGGTTAAACGAGGCGAGTTGGTGTGGCGGGTCACATAGTGCTGGTGCATATCGTTACTGCGTCGGATTACGCTGCGCTAATCCGACCTACGGGTAAAGGGTTTGTGGAACAAGTTGGTGCGGTGGGAGTCTCGATAACAGACACTTTTAATTTTTTATGAGGAATATCGTTATGGCCGACAGCCATCTTTTTCTGGTGAGTTACATTTTAAATAATCAACCCAAGTCCGCAGAAATTCGCGCCGAGTCCGACAGGATTTCTGTAGATCAGGCGCGGGTTTATCTGGAAGCATTACACGCTGTCAGTTCTTCCAGCGATATCTCGGACATTCAAATAATGGGTATCCATCACCATCGTCCCCATCAGACGCCCGGCCACTATCAACAGCAAGAATAAAAACGTAGGTCGGATTAGCAAAGCGTAATCCGACATTGACTCTGGACCTCCC
The DNA here is from genome assembly GCA_946886255.1 of uncultured Cellvibrio sp. The sequence continues at coordinate 6,597 of CAMPIG010000096.1, forward strand.
TGTCGCCCATTTTCTCTTTACGCCGGAATCGATTTAACCCTCGGCTCCCGCGCCCACACCCGATGGTTAGCAATAGCGGCCGCAAACGCACTGAACACGTCCTTGGCTGCAGGGCCCGTTACCAAGCCTTCATCGGAGTCCAGCACCAACCGCGCGGTCAATTCGCACGCCGCACCGCATAGTGCAATCGCTTTCAAATGTTTGTAGGCTTCTAATAAATAATGCACAGCGGTACCGCTCGCCACGAAGGCTTTCGCTGAATCTTCCCCGCCCGGAATAAATACCGCGTCGAACGCAATGGACGGCATACCTTCCATGGACGCATCGGGTATGAGGGTGGAACCATTGAGGGTTTTTACCGGTGCTGCTGAAGGCCCGATCAGTTTGGTGCTGGCGCCTTCGCGTTTGGCTTCCTTCATGGCGTAGTCAACATCACTGCCCTCTACACCGTCGGCGATTAAAATCGCGATCTTGCGCGACATGATATTGCCAGGCAATAAGTTCATCTGACTCAACGCCGGTGATGTTTCCGGCGCAGTAACCCGTAGCGGTACGGTCGGACCTTGTGGCGGTTGTACGCCAATATTTTCCGCTACCCGTGTTGCCAGCGCCAAATCGATATTGGCGAGAATTTCATTCACCTGCCGCTCGCGAATATGCATGCGTTCCACTTTGCTCAACTCAAAACTATACGCCCCAATAATGTGTTCCTGCTCATGCAGACTCATGCTCTTCCAGAACAGCCGCGCCTGGGAAAAGAAATCGCCAAAAGATTCGCTGCGGTCGCGCACCTTACGACCCGACATAGGTTCGCGATAGGAATCAAACCCGCCACCGACTTCTGCTTCCGGCGTTTCTTTTGGCCAACCAGCATCAATAGAATTTGGTTCATAGCTCGCGCGGCCTTTATTGATGGTTTGCCGATGAAATGAATCGCGTTGATTATTGTGGAACGGACACACCGGCCGATTGATAGGAATTTCATTGAAATTCGGCCCGCCCAAACGCAAAAGCTGCGTATCGGTATAAGAGAATAACCGGCCTTGTAATAAAGGATCATTCGTGAAATCAATCCCCGGCACGATGTTGCCAATATGAAAGGCCGCTTGCTCGGTTTCAGCAAAAAAGTTATCCGGGTTGCGATTGAGCACCATACGGCCGACGGGGCGCACCGGCACCAATTCTTCGGGGATAATTTTAGTGGGATCCAGCAGGTCGAAATCAAATGTAAATTCGTCTTCTTCCGGCACGACCTGAATACCCAGTTCCCACTGCGGATAATCGCCTTTTTCAATATCTTCCCACAGTGTCCGACGGTGAAAATCCGGATCTTTCCCCGCCAGTTTTTGCGCCTCATCCCATACCAGCGAATACACGCCGGAGATCGGCTTCCAATGGAATTTAACAAACACGCTTTTACCCGTTGCATTAATCAAACGAAAGGTGTGTACGCCAAACCCTTCCATCGCCCGGTAACCAACGGGGATAGCGCGATCAGACATGGTCCACAACACCATGTGCGCCGACTCCGGTGTTAGCGATACAAAATCCCAAAACGTATCGTGGGCCGATTGGCCGGTAGGAATTTCGTTATGCGGTTCGGGTTTCACAGCGTGGACAAAATCGGGAAATTTAATGGCGTCCTGAATAAAAAATACCGGCATGTTATTGCCCACCAAATCGAAGTTACCTTCTTCGGTATAAAACTTGGTGGCAAAGCCGCGCACATCGCGCACGGTATCCGCAGACCCGCGCGGACCTTGCACGGTAGAAAACCGCACAAATACCGGCGTTTTTAGCGAGGTATCATTCAGGAAGTGCGCCTTGGTCACCTCCTTTAACGGCTCATAGACTTCAAAATAACCGTGAGCTGCAGCGCCGCGCGCATGCACAACCCGCTCAGGGATACGTTCATGGTCAAAATGCGTGATCTTTTCACGCATTAAAAAATCTTCCAGCAGCGAAGGTCCTCGCTCACCGGCTTTCAAGGTATTTTGATTGTTAGCAATCTTCACCCCCGTGCTGTTCGTCAGAGATTCGCCGGTAGCATCTTCGCGGTATTTTTCCAATTGCTCTAATTTTTTATTGGTGTTTTCGCGATCGGTAGTATCAGTACCTGCCAATTCACTACGCTCGTCTTTATCTGCCATCTTTCCTCTCCCCGGATTATTTGTCAGGCTGCTGATAGGTTGCCAAGGGCTGTATTGTTATAGTTCTGATGACGACGGAAGCCTTTTGCCTCCGTCGCATCAATCCTGATATGTCATCAGGACTTACGGCCGCCGCCGTGACTGTTTGCCCCGCCTTTGCGTCCAGCCTCTGCGGCGCGCTCTGGATCATTTTTAAAATTACCGCCGCTGACCTGGCCACCTTTTCTGCCTGCTTCTGCCGCACGCTCAGGATCGCGGGCAAAATTACCTTTACCACCTCGTTGCTGTGTCATAGTGATTTCCTCATAGTTGATTCACAGGTTAATGACTTGAGAGCATAAGCTCCTCATCATGGAGGATGATCCGCTTGATAGGTTCGTTTTGTTTTTATAGTTTTTAACGATTAAAAAAAGTATTTAGATTTTTTCGTTTGTCATCACACATTGGTGGCGCAAGATCTTACCGATGCCCGTTGATGCGAAAATTGTGTTAAACGAATAGCTCTATAACGGTCAAAAAAGACACATTCATTCACTATGGTGTTTGTTATGGCCAGAGACAGTAAAGAAAAATATACCGACAAGCAAAAACGCAAAGCAGAACATATTGAAGAAGGTTACAAGGAGAAAGGTGTCAATGATGACAAGGCGGAAGCTATAGCCTGGGCAACCGTCAACAAACAATCCGGCGGTGGTGAGCGAAGCGGCTCAGGAAAAGAAACGGCTTCTGCGGACAAGCGCCAGGCACGCAAAACATCGGCAAAGCGCGCAGCGGCTTCACGTCAGGGTATCCCGCGTTCGCAATCACTGAGCAATGAAACGAAAGAAACCTTACTCAACAAGGCACGCGCTCAGAAGATTCCCGGACGATCAACCATGAACAAGGACCAACTTATCCAGGCCCTGCGTTAAAGGAATTTAACAAGCTAACATATTTTTATATCTATCTTCATTGCGCTTGGCGCTGATCTTTGTACGCACACGCACAAAGAAATATTTCTATACCTTCTAGAATGTGGAAATGCACTACCTTCATTAAAACCCAAGCGACAATAAGGAAACTTTTGGCGCGCGGTTTTTTCTAGATGATACCTATATTCACTTTTTAAGGATCCAGCCTATGAACGGAATAAATTTACTACGCAATAGTGTAGTGGCGCTGGCACTTAGCGTTATAGCTTTGTTTGCGGCAGCAGATGAAGACACAGATTTTTTTATTGACGAAGCTTTGATGAAAGGATGGGTAGAAATCGCAAATGCCAAACTGGCCCTGGAAGAATCCAGCTCCCAGGAAGTAAAAGCCTTTGCAAACCACATGATCAATGACCATGAAAATATCAACGCGGAGCTGATGTCACTTGCACGCAAAAAAGATGTGCAACTGTCCCGAGATGATGAATTGCAGGCACGCGTCAAACCACTGATGTTGAGAGTTCGCGTCGGTGAATACTTTGACATCGCCTATGCTAACAACCAGGTCATTGCGCATCAGCAGACGTTGCGTATGCTGCAGCGGGCTGTTGATTCTTCCGACGATGACGTGGTTTCTTTCGCCAGGAGAAATCTCCCGGTTATCGAACAGCATCTGCGCATGGCGGAGCAACTGGTGGCCGCTACCGCAGAAACCAGGACCGATATTTATCAGGATCGTAAAGGAAAAACCTACGATAACCACCAACACCTGAAAGACTTGGGTGAAGACACCAATCAGACTGACAATCTGTAAATTCCCACGCAGAGGGGAATCATGTTATGTCCACAGCGGCGCAACACTTACTGGATTGGCTACGCGATGCTCATGCCATGGAGCAGCAAGCGGAAAAGATGTTGGTCAATATGGCGGAGCGACTGGAACATTATCCTGCGTTGCGCCAGCGCATTGAACTGCACATTGAAGAAACTCATGCGCAATTGCAATTGCTTAAGGGCTGCCTGGATCGGTTGGGCCACCCACCCTCGACCTTCAAGGACGCTGCCGGACGGCTAGTAGCGTTTGCGCAATCGACGACAGGCATGGCGATTAATGATGAAGTGGTAAAAGGCACCTTGAGCAGTTATGTCTTTGAGCAAATGGAAATTGCTACTTATACAATTCTGATCGCAGCGGCTGAGGCCGCCGGTGATATAGAAACCCAGCGCATTTGCGAGTTAATTCTGCCACAGGAAATTGCCATGGCAGCTTGGTTAAGCGAACACATGCCGGAAATTACGTTCGCTTTTTTGTCGCGCGATGCCGATCCGCAGGCTGTCGCCAAACGATGAGGGACAACTCATCGTTTCACATTCACGTTCTGTTTTTGGGATAAGACATGAAAACGATCACATTTGTATTCAGTTATTTTTCAATCTTGATGATATCGTTATGCTGTGTTCTGGCCATCGCAGATGAACCATTCACCGTCGAAACCTTTGTCGATCAGGCGTCCGCCAAAGGTATTGCAGAAATCGAAGCAGGACATCTCGCGCTGCGGGAATCTTCAGAGCCGCATGTGAAACGGTTCGCCCGGACGATGGTAAGCGAACACAGTGCTATCAATCGCAATCTTATTCGCCTCGCCCAGAGCAAAGACATTCCCGTTGCCGATGAAGCGGAGTTGATCAATAAAGCCAAGCTCACCATGTTAAAAGTGCGCGACGGTGAATCGTTCGATATTGCCTATGCCCGAAATCAAATCACTACCCACGAAGAGGCAATCAATCTATTTCAGAAAGCGGTGTTTCTGGCCGATGCCGACATCAGTAAATTCGCTGAAAAAAATCTGCCGGTTTTGCAGGAACATCGACGCATGGCTGAAACATTGCTTGCCACAATAAAACCGGCAGGGGTGGAATTGCCGCCGCGCAAAACCTTTGATCGCCCTGCCGATAAACCGGTGGAGTCCGAGAAGCCGGTATTACAACCTGCTCCGCGCGAGATGAGTCCCGGCGATAACACGCAGCCACAACCACCCGCTGACACTATTCAATAACTGAGGAGGATTAACCATGCAGAAGACATTCCCGTTTACCCGCCTGCTTGCAGCGACTCGCATGTTTGCTATAGGCACTGTTGCCTGTCTGACATTGACAGCTTGCTCGCCCGACAATGATCCCCAGCCCACTACCACTAACAATTCACCGACGGTAAATCCTGAATCACAAACCCCAAATACTCCGAATACGCAGACTCCCGGACACACCCCTAGCGGTGTGGAAGATAATATGGAGCACTATAAAGAAAACAATATGAACGCGAGCTACGGATCGAGCGCATCGTCGTCCAGCATGGACGATAGCATGAACAACTCCAGCGCAACGATACCTGGCGAAAACCTGGATACCGATCGCGGCGTTGGTACCGTGCCACCTACCACTTACTCCGACTAAAAGGCTTTACTGCTCTTTTTTGCACTGCGCGGCCGAGAGGCCGCCGGTGCGACAATTTGCCACATTGGACCTCCCCCGCTTTTCCTCTACATTCGTCCCTTTCATATAAACCAAAAATGGGGACGGTATGCGCCTGCGTAACACCAGCCTTGCGAGACAGATCCCACACTTTACTCTGGCAGTATTCGGTCAACTTG
>CAMPIG010000097.1 GCA_946886255.1 uncultured Cellvibrio sp.
TTTCTTCAGGGGTTTTGATAGTCACAGACATGAGTGAACACTAACTCTCATTGGCAATTGAAAGGCCAACATTCTAAACGATAAGGGCGTAGTTCTACAGGGATAACTTGGGGCGGCTGGGCATTAGCGGGAAGGTAGTGATAGCCGGCGGTTTCAGTGTTCCTTTTTGAAACCGCCGAGGGGCGAGTACAGTTATTCGTTGGTGCGACCACGCATGACTGAAACCGCATGAATGACGCCGCGTAGTTCTGCCAGCCCTTTCATCCTGCCGGCGAAGGAGTAACCGGGGTTGATGCCAGTTTTGCCGATCTCATCGCCCATCAGGTGGCCATGGTCCGGGCGCATGCTGATCTTCGGCAGCTTTATGCCTTGCTTGTCGCGGCGTGTTTCTTCATCGAGCAAGGCTTCAATCAGGCCAACCATGTCATTATCGCCATCTAGGTGGTCCGATTCGTAGAAAGAGCCGTCATCCTCCCTCTTTATATTGCGCAGATGCACAAAATAAATGCGCTCACCAAACTCCCGCGCCATGGCGACCAAATCATTGTCACAGCGTGCGCCGTAGGAGCCGGCGCATAGAGTAAGGCCATTGGCCGGGCTGGGAACGGCATTGAGCAGGGCGCGGGCATCGTCGGCAGTAGACACGACGCGCGGCAGGCCGAACAGTGAAAAGGGTGGGTCGTCGGGGTGAATGCACATCCGCACACCCACTTCTTCAGCAACGGGGATGATTTCATTTAAGAAGGCAAACAGATTGGCGCGCATGCCTGCGTCACCCATCTGGATAAACTGATCGATAGCAGCGCGAATACCGTCCCGGTCGTAGGAGCCTTCGCCGCCGGGCAACCCGGCAATGATGTTTTTCTCCAGCAACCCTTTTTCTTCCTCGCTCATGACATTCAGTCGCGCCTTGGCTTTGGTCAGGACTTCCGGTCGATAATCAGCTTCGGCGCCCGGGCGCTGGAGGATATACACATCGTAAGCCGCAAAATCGCTCATCTCAAAACGCAATGCCTGGCTTTTGTTGGGCAAGGTGTAGCTGAGGTTGGTGCGGGTCCAATCCACAACCGGCATAAAGTTGTAGCAAATATCGTAGACCCCGGCGGCCGCGACGTTGCGAATAGATTGCTGATAATTGGCAATGTATGCGCGGTAGTTACCTGTGCGGGTTTTTATATCATTGTGCAAAGGAATACTTTCAATGACGGCCCATTCCAACCCGTGGGCCTCAATAAGCGCCTTGCGCTCCAGGATATCCTCCCTCGGCCAAACTGCACCGGTCGGAATATGATGAAGGGATGTGACTATGCCGGTGGCTCCGGCTTGGGCAATATGCTGGAGTGAGACAGGATCTTTCGGGCCAAACCAGCGCCAGGTTTCTTTCATAACAATACCGAGTCAGAAGGTTGATAACGTCAGCTCTATTAGACGGCAAAGGTATGCTAGTGTGCAAGCCGGTTCTGCCGGTTTTGCTGGTCCCATGGATAAAAAGCGTAAGCGAGGCAGGCTCAGTGAGGTCGGCAGAGAGTTGTTTATCTGTAACACAAAGTGTGGTATAAAGCGCGCCTCTTTCAGCCCATCATATCGATTTTGACCGGTTTTGGGTGGTTTCGAAAGTCTAAACGCAGTGAATATTTGTTGCCCGGTGCTTCTGGCACCTTACTTAACCTTAATGTCACACATATACCGACACATTGAACCTGGGTGCCCACGGCGCGAGCTAATGGGTTGGTTGATGGGGTATATGGAGGCTTAACCCGAAAGGAAAAACTTATGCCTACAGTAAGCATGCGCGATATGCTGTCCGCCGGTGTCCACTTTGGTCACCAAACCCGTTACTGGAACCCGAAGATGGGTCGTTATATCTTCGGTGCGCGTAACAAGATTCACATCATCAATCTGGAGCACACCGTTCCAGCCTTCAACGAAGCGCTGGCCCTGATCCAGCAAATGGCTTCCCAGAAGAAGAAAATCCTGTTTGTCGGTACCAAGCGCGCCGCACAAAAAACCATTAAAGAACAAGCTGAACGTGCTGGTCAGCCGTTCGTTAGCCATCGTTGGTTGGGTGGCATGCTCACCAACTACAAAACCATCCGTGCTTCTATTCGCCGTCTGCGCGAGCTGGAAACGCAAAGTCAGGATGGTACTTTTACCAAGCTGACCAAAAAAGAAGCGCTGATGCGTACCCGTGATATGGAAAAGCTTGAGCGTTCCATCGGCGGTATTAAAGAAATGAGCGGCCTGCCGGACGCTATGTTTGTGATCGATGTTGACCACGAGCGTATTGCCATCCAGGAAGCTAATAAGCTGGGTATTCCGGTCATCGGCATCGTGGATACCAACAGCAACCCGGAAGGCATTGATTATGTTATCCCGGGTAACGACGACGCCATCCGCGCAGTAAAACTGTACGTAACAGCTGTGGCTGATGCTTGTCTCGATGGTTCCAAATCAGCTTCTGCTGTGCCGAACAAAGACGAGTATGTCGCTGCTGAAGAAGGCGCTGCCGAATAAGCCCCGCACGCTTGATTAGATGCAACGAAAGGGGGCTTTGCCCCCTTTTTTCAAACCAGAATTTGAATACTGACTGAGGACAAAACCATGACAGCTATTTCCGCAACAATGGTAAAAGAACTGCGTGATCGCACCGGTTTGGGCATGATGGAATGTAAAAAAGCGCTGGGCGAAGCCAATGGCGATATCGAGCTGGCGATTGAGAATCTGCGCAAAATTTCCGGCCTGAAAGCGGCCAAGAAAGCTGACCGCACCGCTGCTGATGGCGTGGTTGCTGTAAAAGTGGCCGATGACAACAGCTATGGTGTAGCTGTTGAAGTGAACTCCGAAACTGACTTTGTTGCTCGCGATGCTGGTTTCCTGGCTTTTGTTAACAGCGTAGTGGATAAAGCTTTCACCACCAAACAAACCGACGTGGCTGCTTTGATGGCTGGCGATTTGGAAAACGCTCGTGAAGCGCTGGTACAGAAAATTGGTGAGAACATCGGTGTGCGCCGTATAAAGGTGATCGAAGGTGGTGTGGTTGGTGGTTATGTTCACCTTAACAGCCGTATTGCCGTGTTGGTGCAGCTTGAAGGTGGTAGTGAAGAGCTGGCCAAAGACATTGCTATGCACGTCGCAGCGGTTAATCCGGCGGTGGTGAACTCTGAGCAGATGCCAGCCGACCTGGTAGAAAAAGAGAAAGACATCATTCGCGCACAACCGGATATGGCGGGTAAGCCTGCCGAAATCGTTGAGAAGATGATGGTTGGCCGCATCAACAAGTTCCTCAAGGAAGCCAGTCTGATTGACCAGCCGTTCGTGAAGAACCCGGAAGTGACTGTCGGTAAACTGGCTAAAGACGCTGGCGCTTCCGTAACCAGCTTTGCGCGTCTGGAAGTAGGTGAGGGTATCGAAAAAGTTGTTGTCGACTTTGCCGCAGAAGTTGCTGCCCAGGTACAGGCCTCCAAAGGCTAATCTCCGCTGTTGCTAGACCTCCCATTAAAAGAGGCTGGGTGTCCCACTCAGCCTCTTTTTGCTGTTAAACTGCCGTGATTTTTTCGCCTACCCATCTTACGGAGTCCAAGTCTATGCCAAACCCCAGAGAGAAGAAGTACAAGCGGATTTTGCTGAAACTGAGTGGGGAGGAGTTGATGGGGTCGGAAGGGTTCGGTATTGATCCCAAGGTGCTGGACAAGATGGCACTTGAAATCGGGCAGTTAGTGGGGATTGGTGTTCAGGTTGGTCTGGTTGTGGGCGGCGGTAACTTGTTTCGCGGCGCGGCATTGAATGCGGCCGGTCTCGACCGGGTGACGGGCGATCATATGGGTATGTTGGCCACCGTCATGAATGCACTGGCTATGCGCGATGCACTTGAGCGCTCCAATATATCCTCCCGCGTTATGTCGGCCATCCCCATGAGCGGTATTGTCGAACACTATGATCGCCGTCGTGCGATTCGTTTTCTGAACTCCGGCGAAGTGGTAGTCTTTGCCGCCGGGACCGGTAATCCTTTCTTTACTACTGACTCTGCCGCCTGTCTGCGTGGTATTGAAGTCGAAGCCGATATTGTGCTCAAGGCGACGAAAGTGGACGGGGTATACACGGCCGATCCGATGAAAGACGCCACGGCGACCAAGTATGATCGCCTCACTTATGATGAAGTATTAGATAAAAAATTGGGCGTGATGGACCTGACTGCCATCTGCCTTTGTCGTGAACATGACATGCCGGTGCGTGTTTTCCGTATGAACAAAAGCGGTGCCCTGCTGAACATAGTGGTCGGCAGTAACGAAGGCACTTTGATTGAAGAAGGACAAAACTGATGATTAATGACATAAAAAAAGATGCTGAGAATCGTATGAAGAAAGCGGTCGACTCGCTGGTTACCACTTTCTCCAGAATCCGCACGGGCCGCGCGCACCCCAGTTTGCTCGACGGCATAATGGTTTCCTATTACGGCACCGACACACCGCTGAGCCAGGTGGCCAACATTAACGTTGAAGATGCGCGCACCTTGTCAATCAACCCCTGGGAACGCAATCTGGTGCCTGATATTGAAAAGGCGATCATGAAATCCGATCTGGGTTTGAATCCGTCCACGAATAACGGGCTGATCCGTATTCCCCTGCCGATGTTGACGGAAGAGACGCGTAAAAACTTCATCAAGCAAGCGCGTGCGGAAGCGGAAAACGGCCGTGTTGCTGTGCGTAATGTGCGTCGCGATGTATTGTCTGATGTTAAGGCGCTGCTTAAGGATAAGGCGATCAGTGAGGACGAAGATCATCGTGCACAGGACGATATTCAAAAAATAACTGATAAATATATTGCCGAAGTTGATAAAGCACTGGCGGCCAAAGAAGCGGACCTGATGGCGATTTAATGCCTCGCTTGAAAAATGCTTTCCTCAGGAGTCATGAGTGACCACAAATACCCTGCGCCATGTGGCCATCATTATGGACGGCAATAATCGCTGGGCGAAACAACGGGGTATGGCCGGTGTCTCCGGCCATAAAGTCGGTGTTGAGCGTATTCGCGATGTAATGAGTGCCTGTCAGGAACTGGGCATTGAAGTGCTGACGTTGTTTGCCTTCAGCAGCGAGAATTGGAAGCGCCCACCCATTGAGGTGGAGGCTTTGATGTCGTTGTTTTTGCTTTATCTCAAAAAAGAAGCCCGTGAACTCCACAGGAAAGGCGTGCGCTTGCGGGTAATTGGTAATCGAAACCGTTTTAGTCCCGCTATTCAAAAAGCAATAGAGACCGCCGAAGAAGCAACTAGCGACGGCAAAACTACATTGGTGATTGCGGCGGATTATGGCGGCCGTTGGGATATTGCCCAAGCGGCCAAGCGTGCGGCAGAAGACGTTGCAGCTGGCCTTCTTGCGGCGGACGACATAACAGAAGAATTATTGCATCGCTACACCTCTATGGCTGACCTGCCCGAACTGGATTTGCTCATACGAACTGGCGGCGAGATTCGTATCAGCAACTTTCTCCTGTGGCAGTCCGCTTATGCAGAACTCTACTTCAGCGACAAACTGTGGCCGGATTTTGATGGCGCAGAACTTCATGCAGCAGCCTCAGTATTTAACGAGCGTCAGCGACGCTTTGGTTTAACCAGTGAGCAGATAACTAAGGTCCGTGTTACGGGGGGCCAGGATGCTTAAGCAGCGGGTTATTACAGCGCTGATTCTTTCGGCCATCTTTCTGGCCGCACTTTTCTATCTCCCCGTCCCGCTGTTTTCAGTTTTTGTTGCTCTGGTGATGTTGGTGAGTGCCTGGGAATGGGCCAACCTTGCTGGATTTGGTCGCCATTGGCAACGGCTCGGATACGTTGTACTGGTAGCTGCGACAACCTTTCTGACCGGTTATTACCTGGGAATGTCGATCTGGTCGCCGGATATTGTGGTTGATCCGGGTAAATTCCGGCAAATTCTGGTAATCGGCTGCGCCTGGTGGGCTGTGGCGTTGTTGTTCGTGCAGGGCTTTCCCTCTAGCGCCATTCTTTGGCGTCATCCGCTGTTGCGCGGTCTGATGGGATTATTTGTATTGGTGCCGACCTGGGCTGCCTTTACCTATGTTCGCGCGCAGGAACATGGCGCCTTGCTGGTTCTGTTGATCGTTGCGGTCGTCGCCTGTGCCGACATTGGTGGTTATTTTGCCGGTCGTCGCTGGGGGAAGCGCAAATTGGCACCTGCCGTCAGCCCCGGCAAAACCCTGGAGGGCTTTGGGGGCGGTGTATGTTTCAATTTTCTGTTGTCTTTAATCGTCTGGGCATTTGTCGGGGGGAGCTATCCTATGCTGCTGGCTATTATCCTGCCGACAAGCCTTGTCTCCGTGTTAGGTGATTTGTTCGAAAGTATGCTTAAGCGCCAGCGAGGTATCAAAGACAGCAGTGCTTTGCTGCCCGGCCACGGCGGGGTGCTTGATCGGGTCGACAGCTTGACCGCTGCTGCACCGGTTTTTGCCCTGGCGCTCCTCAGTACAGGTTGGCCGGGGTAAGTCATGCAACAGGTCACTGTCCTGGGAGCCACTGGCTCCATTGGCATCAGTACATTGGATGTGCTTTCCCGTCACCCGGAACGCTACGGCATTTTTGCATTAACCGCTGATCGGCAATGGCAATTGCTTGCCAGCCAATGTTTGCAGTATCAGCCGCGCTATGCCGTGCTGCGGGACCCGGTCGCCGCATTGGCACTTAACGATATGTTGGCACAGCAAGGTTGCCCTACTGAAGTGCTGCAGGGCGCTGATGCCTTTGCGGACGTGGCGGCTCATGATGATGTGGATACCGTCATGGCTGCAATTGTCGGTGCTGCGGGTTTGTTGCCGACGCTTGCGGCTGTTAAGGCCGGCAAAAAAGTGCTGCTTGCCAACAAAGAAGCCTTGGTGATGGCAGGGGGGTTATTTACTCGTGCTGTTGCTGAACATGGTGCCACCCTCCTGCCCATTGATAGTGAACATAACGCTATCTTCCAGTGCCTGCCAAATCATCGTCCTGACTATTTGTATCAAGGTTTATCGAGTAGTGGTGTACGCAAAGTGCTGCTTACTGCTTCAGGTGGTCCTTTTCGGACGACGCCGGTTGATCAATTGCGTGATGTAACGCCAGAACAAGCCTGCGCGCACCCGAACTGGAGCATGGGACAAAAGATTTCTGTCGATTCGGCCACCATGTTGAACAAAGGGTTGGAGCTGATCGAAGCTTGTTGGTTATTTAATACATCCCCAGCTCAGATTGAAGTCGTGATTCATCCCCAAAGTGTTATTCATTCACTGGTGGAATACATTGATGGCTCGGTGTTGGCGCAACTGGGTAATCCCGATATGCGCACACCGATCGCCCATGCCCTGGCTTGGCCCGAGCGTATTGAGTCCGGTGTAGCCAGCCTGGATTTATTTACTACAGCGCGGCTGGATTTCTCGGCGCCTGACTACGAACGTTTCCCCTGCTTGCGTCTGGCGCAGGAAGCCGCTACAACTGGCGCCACGGCACCGGCGATCCTGAATGCTGCCAACGAAGTGGCTGTAGCGGCCTTTTTGCAGCGCCGCCTGCGTTTTGATCAAATTTCACACGTTATAGAAAGTGTATTAATGCGTCTCCCAATCACTGAACCAGCGTCACTGGACGTTGTCCAAAACGCCGATTCCGAGGCCAGAGCCATGGCAACGTCGGTTATCGGCTCACTCTAACGAGGTTGTCTGTGGCAGTAGTGCAAATGATTTTATGGTTTCTGGTGGCGATTATCGTCCTGGTTACTATTCACGAATTCGGTCACTTTTATGTGGCCCGGCGCTGTGGCGTCAAGGTGCTGCGGTTTTCGATCGGATTTGGCAATGTGCTATGGCGGTGGCACGACAAGCAAGGCACTGAATACGCCATCTCCGCTGTCCCTCTGGGCGGTTACGTCAAGATGCTTGATGAGCGCGAAGGTGAAGTTTCTCCCGAAGAGCTGCATCGCAGTTTCAATCGCAAAAGTGTCTGGCAGCGCATGGCGATTGTCGTTGCCGGCCCGGTGGCTAATTTTATCCTCGCCGTTTTATTGTTCTGGGCTCTGGTGTTGCCCGGTGTGCGAGATTTTGCACCGGTCATCGGATCAGTAGAGCCTGGTTCTCTGGCTGCTCATGCCGGGTTAGAGGCGGGCCAGGAAATCCTGTCGATTGATGGTGAGCCAACACCAACCCGCCAGGCGGTCTATCAGCAATTGTTGCGGCGCCTCGGCGAGAGTGGGGAGATGCATGTTTCACTGAGTTATCCTGACTCGTCCCTGCGTTACCGATCCGAAGTGGTACTGGATGATTGGCTGAAAGGTGTTGAAGAACCAGATCCATTGCGCGGCTTGGGGTTAAGTTTCTTTACGCCAGAGGTGGATACCCTGGCTGCCGCTGTCACCCCAGGCAGCCCCGCCGAGTTGGCTGGCATGAAAGCCGGCGATCGAGTGCTGGCGGCAGACGGTGAAGCGATGGCGTCGGGCAGTGACTGGATTGAGTACGTCAAGCAGCGCCCTGGCCAACCCATTGAGATGCTAATTGAGCGTGACGGTACACAATCCCATATGCAGGTTACTCCAGAAGCTGTTATGGAGAACGGCGCAACCATAGGACGCGTCGGCGTAGCCTTGCAGCTCAAGCCGTGGCCAGAAGACATGATTCGCCAAAACCACTATTCCATTGGTGGTGCTTTTATCGTTGGAGTTGAGCGTACCTGGGATACTTCAGGATTTGTCCTGCTGTCAGTAAAAAAGTTACTGCTCGGAGAAATTTCCACGAAAAACTTGAGCGGGCCGATCAGCATTGCTAAGGTGGCGGGCTCTTCGGCGGAGGGGGGTGTGGAAAGCTTCGTAGCCTTCCTGGCGTTACTCAGTATCTTTCTGGGAGTTTTTAATCTCTTGCCCATTCCGGTATTGGATGGTGGGCATCTGCTGTATTACCTGATTGAGGCAATAAAAGGCAGCCCGGTATCAGAAAAAGTACAACTGGCTGGCTATCAGGTGGGCTTGTTTCTGGTAATCGGATTGAGTGTACTGGCTCTATATAACGACATTATGCGGCTGTGATACCTGCAGCCCGATTGCTACTTCTAATGACCAAACTAGATAAGATGATATGAAGCGAGTTTCGATGCGATTTTTCTGCTGCTTGTTAATACTGATGATGTCATTCGCCGCACAGGCACAAAGTTTTCGGGTGAGTGATATTCGCGTCGAAGGCTTACAACGGGTTTCCGCCGGAACGGTATTCAGTGCGCTGCCAATTCGTGTTGGCGATGTTGTTACCCAAACGGATATTCAGAACGCCACTCGCGAACTCTTCAAGGTTGGTTACTTTGCTGATGTCTCCATGGGACGCGATGGTGATGTGCTGGTGTTGGTTATCAAAGAGCGCCCGGCTATTAATGCCATTGAAATTGAAGGTAACAAAGTCATCAAGACCGAGAGCTTGATGGATAGCTTGAAAGACAACAATCTTTCCGAAGGACAAATTTTCCAACGTGCAACCCTCGAAGGTATCAGCCAGGCGCTGCAGCGTGAATATATTGCGCAAGGTCGCTATGGCGCCAGCGTCGATGTGGAAGTTGAAGATCTTCCGCGTAACCAGGTGAAGGTCAAGATTAATATCACCGAAGGCGCAGTCGCGCGCATCAAGCAAATCAATATTGTCGGCAACGATGCCTTTAGCGATGAAGAATTGATCGATCTGTTTGAATTAAAATCGACCGGTTTATTTTCCTGGATTAGCGGCAACGATAAATATTCCCGCGAAAAACTGAAAGGCGATCTGGAGCGAGTCGAATCCTATTATCTGGATCGTGGTTATCTGAATTTCAAGATTGATTCGACCCAGGTATCCCTGAGCCCCGATAAATCAAAGATCTTCATCACCGCTAACGTGAGCGAAGGTGATATTTATAAAGTGAACGGTGTCGACCTTGCGGGTGATCCGGCAATTGATGAGGCGATTGTGCGCCGCATGATTCTGGTTCGTGAAGGCCAGACGTTCTCACAAATTCTGATGACGACTTCAGCGGAATATATTACCCAGCGTTTGGGTAATGAAGGTTATACCTTTGCCAAGGTCGAAGGTATGCCAGAGCGAAACGATGAAGACAAAACGGTAAAGGTGACATTCTTTATTGAGCCGGGCAAACGCGCTTACGTAAACCGCATTAACTTCCGTGGCAACACCAAAACTATCGATGAAGTGCTGCGCCGTGAAATGCGGCAGATGGAAGGTGGTTCCGCATCAACCGCACAGATTGAGCATTCCAAGGTTCGCCTTGAGCGGCTGGGCTTCTTCAAAGAAGTCAAAGTGGACACGGTTGAAGTACCCGGTACTTCCGATCAGGTGGACGTAGATTTCACCGTTGAAGAGCAACCTTCGGGCAGCATGGGCTTGCAAGTGGGCTACGCGCAATATTCTGGCTTGTTGTTCTCCGCCAGCATCCAGCAAAACAACTGGTTCGGTAGTGGCAAGCAAGTAGGATTCAGCTTTTCCCATAACCGTTATCAAACCGGCTACAACTTTAACTATAACGATCCTTACTTCACTGTGGACGGCGTGAGTCGTGGCTTCAGTTTGTACTATCAAAAAACCAAATACGACATCGTCAACGTCTCCGGCTATAGCACCGATACCTATGGTGGCAAGATGAGCTTCGGCTACCCGATCTCTGATATCGAGCGTATCGGTTTTGATATTGGATTTCGTGATTTGACAGTAAAACCAAACCCATATTCGCCGCGCGAAATAACCCGGTTTCCCCCTGGGGATGCCACCCCTCTTAATCCAGATCAGGGCTACATTACCCAGGAAGAGCTGGATAGGCTGAGCGATCTCATCGCGGATGGAATTGATTATCCTCTTGGTACGATCGATATTTTTCCTTTGACCAACGATGTTGTTGTAGGGCCTGGATTCCTGGACTTGTATGGCAATCATTTCCAAGACATAACCACGAGCTTGTTCTGGGGTAAATCCACTTTAAACCGCGGGATACTGGCTACACGTGGAGCCTCGCAGCGATTGTCGATGGAGGTCTCGCTGCCAGGCGGTGATTTGCAGTATTACAAACTGGATTATGACGCGCAGATGTTCAAGCCGTTGACGCGCAATCTTACGCTACGCTTACATACGCGTTTGGGTTATGCCGACAGCTATGGTGATATGGAAGAACTACCCTTCTTTCAGCACTTTTTTGCTGGAGGATTCGGGTCGGTTCGCGGTTTCGAGCGCAACACGCTTGGTCCGCGGGGAACAAGGGAGGATGAATTAGCTATCATATCTGTATGGGACGATGTAAATGGTAATGGCGTAAGGGATGGTAACGACAAAACAGCGCAAAGTTATATTCTTTGCCAGGACCCTAGTGCATACGACGCGGAAGATTACAACTGTACACCCGGCCGTTTACTCACCCAGGTTGAGGATTCCAACAATTTCGGCCGCACCCGCGGTGCCTTCGGCGGCAACGTCTTAATTGAGGGCGGCGCGGAAATATTGTTCCCGCTCCCCTTCATCAAAGACCAGCGGATGCTTCAATCAACCTTTTTTATCGATGCGGGCAATGTGTTTGATACAAACTGTGGCGTTGGTCAGCGTAACTGTTATGATGTCGACCTTTCCAAGATCAACGCCTCCGCTGGTTTTGGTTTGACGTGGATTTCCGGCTTTGGGCCTATGACTTTCAGTATTGCAAGGCCACTGAAGGAAAACGAATATGATCGGACTGAATTCTTCCAATTCTCTCTCGGACAAACCTTCTGATAATAGTGTTTTAGCTGATAAACAAGAGGATAAAAATTGTGAGCGTTACCCGGAAACTCTGTGCTGCATTCTTGTTGTCCATTCTATCCGCAGCTAGCTTTGCGCAAGGCAAGGTCGTTATTCTCGACGTTCAGGCGGCAATGTTAGGTACCGAATTAGCCAAACAGAACCTGACAAAACTGGATAAAGACCCTGAATATGCTGCCATGAAAGCAAAGCTTGATGGTCTGGTTGCGGATATGAAAAATTTGCAAGCGGCGGCGGAAAAAGACGGCATGACCTGGTCTGCAGAAGAACAAGCCGAGCACCGCAAAAAAGTTGAGTATCTCCGTGCAGATTACGAGCTCGCCGGCAAAAAGCTTCAGGCTGAGCGACAAGCCGTTATGCAACGTGTCATGCAAGATCTGACCCCAAAAACCCGTACCGTGCTTGAGCAATTAATTGCTGCCGACAATATCGGTCTGGTATTGAATAGCCAAGCTGCCATACATGCAGC
>CAMPIG010000098.1 GCA_946886255.1 uncultured Cellvibrio sp.
GAAATTAAAGAAATCGTAGCCGGCTGGATGCAGGGAATGACTTTTACATCGTTTAGTCATGCAGCCGGATTTTCACTTCAATTCGAATACGGTGGATTCGAACCCGATAGACCGAAAGTTCTCTGCTTAGAGATTCAGGCAAGGTGTTACATAGGCTCAATTGAAGATTGGAATCGATTCATTGCGCAGCTACCACTTAGAGCCCGACGAACTGATTCTGATGAACCCGCACTCGCGTATTGGCTTATGTTGCTCATGGGGGCGACTATTCATCATGTACAAATTGATGGCGAAGGAACGCTTTCAATCTTTACTAGTGATTCTGAAATACTAACTGTGGAGGGAATTGATGATGTTTGGGAGGAAAGCTGGATTTTGCGACAGCCACCCGACCTAGGCAAATTGGAGATTGTCTGTGATTCACAGGGAAATCTTACAACTGGGTAGATGCATCTTTCTCAGCTGTTAAAATGGTTACAAGCTGGCGATTCTGTCGGTTGGTAACCATTGCCAATACGTGATGGGTCAGTGCGGTCGATATAAAAACTCCTGTTCAAAAGGCTAAAAATTACTCATATATACTATGAACTTACATTTATGATCGATGAACGATATGTATTAAAAGAAGACGAAATTCAAGAAATCAGATCTCGATGTGATGCAGCAACTCCGGGTCCTTGGACGGCCTATATTGAAGGAAGAGATCATACCAGTGGTTCTGATTTTATTATGACCGGCGCATTTGGTGCTCCTGATCGTGGCGAAGATTTAGAAATAACCGGAGCCACGATAGCTGACTATGATTTTATTGCTCATGCTCGGCAGGACATCCCGAGATTGCTGGAGGAAATCGAGCGACTAAAAAAGGAAAGGGCTTGAGTTTTGTGATAATAAATTATGGCGACCAAATGGTCGCCATAATTTTTAATGTTGATAATCCTCCCACTCAACGCCGTGCCCCTGGTTAACCAGGTTCTCCAGCCAGGTTTCGAGAAATGTATTTAGATTCTGCTTCAGTGCAGGGTCGACTCCGCCCATTATCATATACCTCCTGATCAATTGGCGGCATGGCCTGTTGGAAGTTATATGCTTCTACTGTCCGTTCAGTTGCATTGATCAACGTTACTTCCCTCGGAAGAATCTGGTGCTGACAAATTAAAAGATGCCCAAAAAGGAAAAAGTGGTGACATTGACATGAATTAATCATTGAGTAATCATTATTCAGACGCTGACCTCCTCACCAAGGTCTTTTCTCAGCAAACCGCCCACACATTAATAATCAACTTCTCGTTTACAGAAAGGAATTCCTCATGTTTAGGTACTTAGGGACCATACCTTCCTCCTTCAACACACACACCTGTGGCATGCACATTGCCCGTTGGATTGGGGTGGCAATAGCTACAGCAGCCATATCGCTCTGCGTCGCGACAACCGCTCAGGCGGCATATCATTGTGTTACCTCAAGGGCCTGCGCAGACTTTAGTCAAACAGTCTGCTCCTATAACACACACTGCACGTGGGTACCCGACGCCCCTCAACCAACACCATCCCCAATGCAGCCCAGCCCATCTACATCAGGGGGCGGCGATTCAGGAGATGCCATTGCCTCGCAAATTCCACCATCGGAAGAAACAACGGACTGTCCCGTGACCATTGCCACGGGAGAGAAGCTGCTGTCCGAAGTTGATTTTCGTGATATCGGAGAAATGCCTCTTGAAGTTGTAAGAAACTATCACTCTAGAAGCTCCTACGGTGGCATCACATCATTTCATGCGAACTGGAGCACCGATTTCGACACCAAGATCCGTATCAATTACACAGATGGAACGACTTGCATAACGGCCATTGGCGGAACTACCACCCAGGGGTGCGACCTATATGCAGACAGTACGAATAACGGCCCAATAAAAGATGTCACGTTGATAAAAAATTCGATAGGTGAAGACTTCATAGGCAATCCATGGGGTAACCTTCGTCCGTCAGCAACGAAATATTCTCGTCGACATATTCGACGTTCAGGATATGACTGGATTTATGAGGATGAAGCTGGTACGGAATACAAATTTTCGCGTAGAGGACGGCTTCTTTCAAAAACAAACGTGAACGGGATATCATGGACATTGACATACGGTGCTGACAATTATTTATATAGTGTCACGCATAGCTCCGGAAGATCAATTACGTTTGCATGGGGGAATCAATACGGTACGACAGGAACCAAACTCGTCTCAGCCGTTACGCTTCCAGACAGCAAGGTAGTTAATTACTCATATAACAATATTCCTTTGGGCAGGCGTTTCACCGTGACGTTCCCGGATGGTGGTGGAACCAAAGCTTATGATACCGAGGTTCATTTTCTGTCAGGCATCTTTATAGATGACATTCAGTGGTCTAGTTATGATTTTGATGCACCAATGTCTCGCGTCGATTCGAGTGGACTTGTAAATAATATCAAAAAGAGTTCTTTCACCTACACGTCCAATTCCACCATCGTAACCAATGCACTGGGAGCACAAACCACCTATAATTATGACAGCAATCGTCGACTCACTGGCATTAGTAGGCCTGCGAGTACAGCGTGTCCAAGTGCCGCTTCTAGCATCCAATATGTATCCACCCAGCCGGAATCGAATATCGCACATAAAGAGGACTGGAAAGGTAACCGTACGTCCTATACCTATCACTCAACAAATGACATTCGCTATGAATATAGCAATGGAGTGACTAAGGAATATGCCTGGGACGGCAAGGGACGACTCACCACTGTAAAATTATGGGATGGCGCGAAGCTAACGTCCCTTTGTGCTCCCGGCTCATCTTGCCCTACACCTTCTGCGCTGCCCAAAAAGGAATCGATATATGAGTACTACACTTCAGCGATGAACAATCGACTGAAGTCCAGCAGTGAAGTAGATGATGAAGGGAACACCAGCACTACGACGTACACATACACATTCCACTCCAATAAACTCGTTCATACAATGAGCGTGGACGGACCACGAACGGATGTTTCTGACATCACAACGTACACCTATAACGCCACAGGCACGTTGTCATCAGTGACGACCGCATCGGGTTCCTCAACTACATATAATTATACCGATACGACCGGCTATCCATCTTCCATGACAGATGCGAATGGTTTAGTGACCGGTTTTACATTTGATGGGAGATACAGACTTACTCAAGTCACTGTAGATATGAATGGAGACAACCCGATTCATACGTCATATGAATACAACGGATTAGACAAACTCACAAAAGTTACACAAGCTGATGATAGTTTCGTATCGTATTCATATGACGCTGCTGGACGTCTTATCAAAACCCGGAAGACGCTGGAGCTACCTACGGCACTAACCGACGCATGGAGAGAGTATGAATACAATCTTCTAGGAAACCTGACGGCAGTAAAAGATGTTTACACCGTAAACCAAAATGTATGCGCGCCTACTTGTCCTCCTGGTACAGTGATTCCCCCTCAGGTAATAACCCGTAATGCACACCAATATGATAGTTTCGGAAATCTGACCTCCGATATTGGCGCAGATGGGCGAAAATGGACTTATACGTACGATGAAAATCGGAACATTGCGACCAGCAAGGACGGTTTGAATCGTCTCACAAGCTTTACTTACAACGCGGACAATCAGATTGAAACGGTTACCGACCCGACAAATTCGATTGCGAGCTTTGATTATGACGCACTCCGACTCATCAGCTCTATCAACGACCCGCGCAATAATACCACGACGTATGAGAATAATGGTTTGGGACAGAGAGACAATCTATCCAGTCCAGACACAGGCTATAACCCTTATACGTTTTATCCTAACGGCTTGGTTAAATCAAAGTCCCATCCCAATTTAACGGGTATTCAATACGATTATGATGCTGATAATCGCTTGATCGAAGTGTCAGCCAGTGGATATGGGAGAGCTAACCAAGTAGTGGAGTATGAGTATGGCCTTTCCAGCACCGACTGCCTTAATGGGATAGGAAGATTATGTTCTGTTTCAGATTCATCAGGCATGACGCAATATACTTACACGAAACAGGGGAATATTGAGAGTCAGACCAGCATTATTAATGGCGTCAGTTATGTGATGAGCTTTGAGTATGACATCTATGGCCGCTTATATAAGGAAATTTACCCTAACGGAGTTCAACTGCGTTACAGCTACAATTCCAGGAACAAGAACAATAAGATTGAGGCTTTTGTGAATGGCTCATGGAAAGTCGTGCTATTAGACAAAACTCAGGATAATCCAACGCATACTATGTGGGAGTTCGGGAATGGGTTGACCCGCGCAACGGTGTACCACGCTGATGGTTTGATATCGACGATCAAAACGACGGGAATTCAGGATCTCGCTTTCACTTACAATGCCGGCGGGGAAATTACAAATATCACGAACGCGGTTAATACCAGCGCGACTCAGACCTTTACATATGACGGTGCATCCCGTCTTAAAACGGTAACGTCAGGATTGGGTAATCAGAGCTGGACCTATGATGCAAATGGGAATCGCACTACTCATACTAAAGGTGGAGTAACTACTAATTACACCATTTCAAATACCAGCAATAGGCTAGCTAGCATTAGCGGTGGCACCGCTAAAACGTTTTATCATGATGCCAGTGGTAATATCACCTATATCTCTGATGGTGCGCCGATCACGATTGCGTACGATACACTGAATCGAATGTCGCGCTATACTGATTCAACTAACTATAAAATTGTTGACTACGCATACAATGCCTATAATCAGCGGGTGTTCAAGTCAGCCTCCTACCAGGTTGTAAAGGTGTTTTCTCGCTATCTCTATCACCCCGATGGCCGTTTGATTGGAGAGGGGTCTTACACTCTGCTCCCAGGAGGAGCCACGAGTGGCTCCACCGCCTTGTCGAGCATCTACGTTTATTTCCAAGGCCAAATAGTAGGTGTAGTTCGAAATAATCAAGTGTATTTTGTGCACAACGATCATCTGGGCCGTCCGGAGGCCGTTACCAACAACAGTCAATCTGTAGTCTGGCGCGCCAATAATGAAGCGTTTGGCCGTCAAATAGTGAGCAGTTCGATCGGCGAGTTCAATATTGGCTTTCCTGGACAATATTTCGATAGTGAAAGCGGATTGTGGTACAACTGGCATCGTTATTATGACGCAAGTATTGGTCGATATTTGCAGAGTGATCCGATTGGCTTGGAAGGCGGAATAAACCCATATATTTATGTAGCAAATAATCCTGTGAGCTTTGTTGATCCAACTGGACTAGATCTTCTTGTCATTGAAAATGGGATTACGGACGGTAATCCCATAGGACACACGGCGATAGGTATAACGGATAGCCGCTATGCTTCTGGGGGTCACATATCTCACATTCGAGGAGGTGTGTGGAGCTCAGGAAATAATACGAAGGCGGGAACGAAATTCACTGACTATATTCAACAAGAACGAGGCAGGCGTAGCACGAGCGTTTTTCAGTTGAAGACCACACCGTTGCAAGACGCGCTCGCGAAAGCAAATTTAGAGCAAAACCACCGACTGAAAGGGCTTCCAATAACATTCGGAAACTGCTCAGATTTATCAAATAAGGCTCTTGATGCAGCGGGTATTCCGAACTCTTGGATGCCCGACATTTTACCAGGCTCAGCAGGTATCAGTGCAGCCAATGCAGGTGCGATTCATACGCTATACCCTCAAGTCCCTTAAAAGGCGATATTTATGACTCGTAAGAAGATTGTAATTTTCACCATTGTACTTTGGAGTTGTATAACTTCCGTATATGCGTATTTTTATGTGAGAGCTAAGCTGTCGCTCCCAGATCTTGTCGGTTATGAGGCAGAGTGGGATTGGCAATTGGCTTTTTTTTTGATCACAAAGTTACCAATTTTTTTAGTTTTTTTGTTCTTGGTCTTGTTTGCTGAGTACTATTTTACGAAACCAAACCGTAAAACTTCAGACTAGTTGGTCTGACGAGGAATGCAGTTCCTGTATTTTATGAATATTGAGGAATACGAAAAGTGGGTTACGAATTAGCGCAGGCACCGGAAAATCAGTGAGCGTTGTTATACTTGGCTTCTGACGGCAAATTGGCACGCAGGGTTTCTCGTCATAACAGGTTCAATGAGCGAAAAAGGCGGTCAAAAGACCGCCTCAATACTACTCCCGATAATCCTCCCATTCAACGCCGTGTGCCTGGTTAACCAGGTTCGCAAGCCAGGTTTCGAGAAATGTATTTAGACTCTGCTTCAGTGCTGGATCTACTCTGTTTCCATCATCGTACACGACCTGGTAGATCGGCGGCATTGCCTGCTGAAAATGGTATGCTTCGGCCGTTCGATCGCTCGCGTTGACCAACACCACCATCTCCGGATCTTGGCATAAGTCACCGTTCATTTCGAAATAGTGGGCGATCGATATCGCCTGGTTTGGCAATCCATTTACACCGTCAATCATAGACAGCCGTTCATAGACCAGGTCCATGTATCCTCCCGATTTACTTTTACCACTCGGCCGCAAATTGCCTTGGTTGTCGCAAACATTTAATGCGATTAATTGGTTGAAATTACGTTGGTAAATAGAATTATTCATGCTTGCCTACCTTAAAAAAGAAGGAGGCATCACCCAACCGGGGATGCCTCCGGTTGGGGACGAAATCAGCAAAGCGATATTGCTGATACCTGATTGTTTCACACAAAAAATTATTCGGTGACCGGGCCTTTTAGAGCCCAATAACCGAGGTAGTACATCGGCGTGTACAGCGTTCGCGTAGTTTGCAGGCTTAGCGCATTGCCAATAATGACTTCCGCTGGGATACCTAACAGTGACAGCTGGATGTAACACATCATGGCTGCGACAGGATCAAGGTCGATACAGGTGACCCAGAGTTGCCGTTGCGGATTTAATCCCTGTTCCAGCATGGCTTCAGCAAATGCTATGGCCATTCCCGCACCGCATGCCGGCTCGCTGAGCCGTATATAGCCGCGCTGCTCCAGTTCGCTACCGCTATCCGTCATCAGCATCTGAGCCATCATCCTGGACACGTCGTAGGGCGTGAAGAATTGACCGATATGCTGTGAACCGAAGTCGAGTTGCATATACAAGCTGCCCAGAAAGTCCCGGGGCTCCACTTCCAGTCCTTGGACAACCAGGGCCAGCAAGTGAGACATCTGGGTCACATCGGGTCCTTTGTACCGCTTAACGATAGTCAGATATTCCTGTTCAAGTTGTTCCGATTTCAGGAAGGCGTTTTGAATGGCAAGCCCCG
The DNA here is from genome assembly GCA_946886255.1 of uncultured Cellvibrio sp. The sequence continues at coordinate 7,273 of CAMPIG010000098.1, forward strand.
CCATCGTGACGAAATCACGAAACACCTCATAGCGATGGTGATACCGAGCGGTATTATTGAAAACCTGTAGGAACAGTCGGGTATGATCGTTCTTCATCGGAATACCTCACAGTATTCCGCGCTGAGCGAACGACGTATAACCGGTGTTGCCTACAACCAGATGATCAAGCACTCTCACATCAATGAGTTCAAGTGCTTGCTGCAGGCGCTCTGTGATGCGCCTATCGGCCTGACTCGGCTCTGACACGCCTGACGGATGATTGTGCCCAATAATCACAGCAGCCGCATTCAACTGAAGTGCACGTTTCACCACTTCCCTGGGATAAACACTCGCACCATCAATGGTGCCATAAAAGAGCGTTTCGAACGCAATCTTGCAGTGCTGGTTATCCAGGAATAAGCAGACAAAAACCTCTTGCTCCAAACTCCGCATGGCCGCCGTGAAGTAATCCCCCACCAATTCTGGCGAAGTAAAATGCTCCTTCTCGCGCAGGCGAGATTGCGCGATAAGTTGCGCTATTTCAATGAGGTCATCAGCGGTGACGGGCCGAGAAAAGCTGTAATTGCCCGCTGATTCACTTATATCAAATTTTTCGTGTAACGACATTGTGTGTCCCCCAAAATAGCAGGGAGCACGATCCCTGCAGGGAATCATGTTCCCTGCAGGATAAAAACGAATGCCTGGCGGCAATTAATGGATAAGTGTGATTACACTTTAGGTGCGAACACGAGACAGGCGAAACCAATTGCGCATATTCCCCAGGTTTTCACCTACGGAAGTGCACCATTGCCGGCAGCGGGTCTTGAGCGATGTATCAGGCAGCAACACCCAATCCAGCACATTGATCCCGGCAACCGTTAGCGCTATCTCCAGCGACCGCGTTTGGTGCTCGACACTGTCGAACAGCGCCTCATCCGTCATCTCGTCGCCAACGCGTTTCACAACGAATACAACACTCGGTACGTTCAACTCCACAGCTTGTTTTAGGACCTTTCGCGAGTAGGTAACGACATCGCGTGATGTTTCGTTCACGAACGCATCCATGAAGGACACCTCATTTTCACAGTCCACATAGAGACAGTAGATCATGTCGCTGTCCGAGGGCTGTGCACGCGCGCGCACGTAGTCAATGGCTTTAGCCGGTCCGTCAATGACATTGCTTGAAGGTCTTTTGATATGTTTAGAGTACGACATAAAACACTCCAGGTAATCCAGGAGCATGCCCGGGCCCAGGGCCATGGATATGCCCTGGAAGGGTTAATGATCGACAAGCGATCGGAGACAGAGAAGTTACCCTCTCAGTTAAACGCCAGGCGTCTCAACGACGCTGCGGTAATTACAGGCGCACGTACCGCGTTCAAGGTGCAACTAAAGGTAGTTGCCACCGTGAAGTGGGTTTGGGGGTATTGCCTCTTACGAAGCAATACGGTCAAAACCACTCTATTGCATTCGTAGGTTAGTGTTGTTTAACGTTAAAACTTGACCCGAAACAGCTCCGGTCTCTGTCAGCACAATAAAAATGCTATGACATGTCTAACTCTCCCTATTTTCCTTGTTGTGTTCATTCAGCAAGAGCTTCCCAATTGATCGGGCCTCACCTGGAGGAATACCTTTGCAATCATGCACATCACGCGATAGCAAAAAAGGTTCAACACACCTCAAGGCGCGTGGTACAAACTCCCAATCAAAAGGCGCATCAAATTGATCTCCCGTAGCGGCATAGGCCCCTTCGACTGCAGGAGCTAGCACGGTCAGCACATAGTACCGAACGTGATTGGTGCCATAGGTATCAATCAGCACTCGATAGATGTCGCCTTCGGTTGCCGAGCGTGATAAGACTTCCTCCCAAACACACATAGCTGTCAGGGCAGTTTCAATATCCAACTGGCGAACCGGGCGGCCAGACTGAGCGTCAGTTTCCTGAGAATTTTTCATAATGACTCTCCAAAAAAAGAGGAGTCATCCCCTGGGGAATGAACTCCCCACAGGGTTAAGCAACAGGTTGATACCCTGGCTTTCGCCAGCCGTCGAATTGCAGGTATCACATCGACGTTTTCAGGGTACGACTAACGTAGTCGCCACGGTGAAAGCACATTTTCCAAACACACTGACAATCAATGTTTTTAGAAAATGCCCCTCAAAGAGGGGCAACAAACGAATTGACTTGCCTGTTGATCACACTAATGCCTTGGGCCACGAGACGCTCTTCAAGAAAACCAACGAACGCAACGGCATGGCATTCCTGATAGAAGTCTGCGCACCAGACATGCACCAGCCCCCTGGCTGTGTAAATAGAAATAAAATCTGCGTTATCACGCAGTTCGGGATAAGGTCGCTCAACCACGTCACCGGTTGCTGTGTTAACAACGCAGCATTTGACAAGTATTTCCACTGGCTCCTGAGAAGAAGCTGAGGATGACTCGAATAAGGAACCTCTGACGGGGTTTTGGCTTGATAGATGGCTCATAGTGTTAAACCTCACAGACGCCCGCTCAGTGAAAGAGACAGACTTTGAGAAAGTCTGGTCGCGAGTCGTGTTGAAAATACCCCTCAAACTGTGAGGGGTGAAGTACGTAGGTTATGGATGTATTCCGTTCTTCAATTCAGCCGGCACCTTATCAAGCAAGGTCACTTCTTCTGGCTTCAACGAGCTAACACCGTGGTCATACGCCTTCAGTACAACAGCCGCTTCCTCGCGCGACAGAGTCACGGAAAAATTCAGCGTTGAAGGCAGGAATTGTTCGTAATAATCCAATTCCGGTGCTTGAAATATCATGGTGCTGATCCTCCTATTGCAATTGACGAGACGCTAACGGCCCGGTCTGGAAACTCACGCACGTACGCACTTTCGTCCGCCATGCATTCCGTCAAACAGCCTTCGCGTATTGCCCAGAACCATACATAACGCGAACCATCCGGTCGCGTTTGAATGCGGGTAATACAACCCAGGTAATGTTGAGGAAACGCCTTCATCGCAATCACTCCTGTTGATGGCTTCCGTCATTGCATTCACAGCGTCCATACCGTCGGCTGCAATCACGGCATACCGGCGGCGAATCGGGAATAAGCGCTAACAACTCACGCATCACATTAAATGTTGAAGAGTCGCGACGCTCATATAAACTATCCCGCATCGCTAATTCGTCTTCATCTAACTGTGCTTTGACGTAGTCCAATTCTTCCTGAAGTCCGCGATCCAACAATTCAGTGACAGTTCCTAACAACCCATGCGGCACAAACTTACCGTCGTTGTTCTTGAAATAGAACTCCAAGTCGGACGTGCGGTACTGATTGTTATTCCCTACCCAGCAATAGGTGTCCGAACTCTCCTCATCCAACTGCACGTTGAACGGTTGGGCGCAGTGTTGCGATGGGTAATATTTACTTGTTGAATTGAGATTAGCGTATAAGGTCATAATGAATTCTCTCAAAAAAATAGGAGCACCCTAAGGTGCCCCAGTGTTTGAATTTAAATGAGAATGCGAGCAACAGGGACCGGCATGAGACTAACCAATACGTCGTACTCCGTTTTCTCGACAATCTTTGCGTTGATCAGCACATCAAAAATTCCCCGGTTTTCTGAGTAATCTTTGATGGCAGTTTCTTTGTAACCAAACGGATAACCTGGAACGCACAGAGACGCCGTTGCAAACGGCTCGCCTGGTGAGCACGAGTCGGCATCCGGACGCGCGCGGTTATGCTCCGTATCGGCGACATAAAGTTGAATCACATGTTGCCGACGATTATTTTTGTAAAGTCCTTCAACACAAACTTCACAATCGATATCGCCGAATCGCACGATATGTTTGACTTTGACGGGAGTGGACGCAGTCATGGTATAGCTCCTTGAAAAACGAGGAGCACCCACGAGGGGATGACTCCCCTGGTGGGTGAATGGAAAATTACTCGGAAACAATCAATGCAAAGCGATCACGTGACACGCTTTCGTGCCAGCGAAACCGGAATGTGCTCAGAGAAAGTAGACGTGACACTTCATCTTGCACAGCATCACACGATGAGATGAAAAAGCGGTACTCGTTCTTGTACTCATATTGAAAACTTAATCCGTGACTGACCAGAATTGATTCGACATAGAGATGGGCTAACGCCAATCGCAATGTTCCACCGAACTCCAGTACGGCACGTATTTTCCGAGCTAACTGGCGATCACAACGCATGGTCGTGATCAACACCCAATAACCACCCAGATCATCAATCAGTTGATTGATGCATGTCTCTGCCTCTCGATATACCTGGGGATTTCCAACAAGTGGATAGTCCAGATACAGATTGATTGGCGAAATACGATCACAAAATGCTTTCACCGCGACGTGCGCGCGAACGTGCTCAGAAATACAAACAGTCATAACAGGCTCCTCAAAAGAAAAAAAGAGGAGCCCCCTGTGCAGGAGTGGCTCCCGACAGGGTGAGTAGAAATAAGAAGAAAACCGGACGGTTTTCAGGGATAGGTAAAAATTACACCAACAGTGTTGCCACTGCCACAGCGATCACAGGTGTACGTGCTGCTTCAGGGTACAACTTAGGAAGTTGCCACCGTGAAATGGATTTGACCGTATTGTCTCGCGAGAGACAATACGGTCAAAGCCACTAAGGTTAGCTGATATCATCTCTTGTTTCCGACAAGGCTTCACGCGCCCGATCAATTAACAATCCAAACTCGACAGAACGATATCCATCAACGTGTCCGTCACCATCATTAACGAACTCATCATTAACATCACGCCGCTCAATGTATTCAACCAAGGCCACGAGAGCCTCCTTGATTTTACTTTCCATACTAAAAATCTCCCGGACAAGTATAAATGAGAAGAAAACCAGGCGGCTTTCAGGGATAGGAAAATTACACCAACAGTGTTGCCACTGCCACAGCGATTACAGGTGCACGTGCTGCTTCAGGGTACAACTTAGGAAGTTGCCACCATGAACGG
>CAMPIG010000099.1 GCA_946886255.1 uncultured Cellvibrio sp.
GGTTGAGATACTGGGGCTGGATATCGCGCCGAGTGCCGGTGATGACTTTGTTGTATTAGCCGACGAACGCAAGGCTCGTGAAGTGGCGGAGTTCCGTGCTGAGAAAGAACGTAAAGATAAATTGGCCCGCCAACAGGCGTCCAAGCTGGAGAATATGTTTGCCGGGATGGACGCCGGTCAGAAGAAGACTTTATCTGTTGTGGTCAAAGCCGATGTGCGTGGTTCGCTGGAGGCGATCCTCTCCTCCTTGGCGGAAATTGGCAATGAAGAAGTGCAAGTTAACGTGGTGTCCTCCGGTGTTGGTGGTATTACGGAGAATGATGTAAATCTGGCGTTAACGGCTACGGCCATCATTGTTGGCTTCAACGTGCGGGCTGACGCCGCGACGCGTCGTATAGCCGAAACCGAAGGTGTGGATATTCGTTACTACAGCATCATTTATCAGTTGCTGGACGAGATCAAAGCGGCCCTCAGCGGTATGCTTGATCCGGAGCGAGTCGAGACCATCGTCGGTATTGCCAATGTTCGCGAAGTCTTTACCTCACCGAAATTCGGCCAAGTGGCTGGGTGTATGGTGGTGGAAGGTACCGTCTACCGCAGCAAGCCCATCCGTGTGCTGCGCGACAATGTGGTGATCTTCGAAGGTGAGCTGGAGTCTCTGCGTCGCTTCAAAGATGACGTCAACGAAGTGCGTAACGGCATCGAATGTGGCATCGGCGTGAAGAACTACGACGTTAAGGTCGGCGATCAAATCGAGGTTTATGAAGTTAAAGAAGTGGCGCGTCAGCTGTAATTGCTGATTGCCTGCATCCGCCCCGAACAGCCAATCCGGTGTTCGGGGCGTTGTTATTTTTGTCGGTCGCGCAATGGCGTTGGAATCGGCAAACGGAGGTTAAAAGGCTATGCCTAGAGAATTTACGCGCTCTGACCGAGTGTCAGACGCGATCCAGCGATTGTTAGGCCAATTAATTCCGCAGGAAATACGCGACCCCCGGATCGGGATGGTCAATATAAATGCGGTGACGGTCACCCGTGATATGGCATACGCCAAGGTTTACGTGACTTTTGTTGGCATGCAAGACGAAACTGCCAGCCAGGAAGCCGCTGCAGTACTAAACAAAGCATCAGGATTTCTGCGGACGTTTCTGGCTAAAGAACTGAGTATGCGCACGGTGCCTAAGCTGCAGTTTATTTATGATAAATCCGCTATTCGCGGGCAGGAGTTATCGTTTCTTATTGATCGCGCCATCGCCGAGGATCGCGAGCATCACCAGGATGATACACAGTCAGAAGACGACTCCGAGGTCGGGAACACGTAATGGCACGCAGAAAAGGTCGTCCGGTGGACGGTGTATTGTTGTTGCACAAACCGGCTGGTATGACCTCCAATCGTGCGCTGCAAATTGCCAAACGCTTGTATTTTGCTGAGAAGGCGGGTCATACCGGCAGTCTTGATCCTTTGGCTACTGGCGTATTGCCGCTGTGTTTCGGAGAGGCGACCAAATTTTCACAGTTTTTGCTGGACGCAGACAAAGGTTACCGCAGTACTTTTCGCTTGGGCATTCGTACAAACACCAGCGATGCTGACGGTGAGATTCTGGCGGAGTGTTCAACGGAAGGTGTCACCCGGTCCCAGGTTGAGCAGGCATTGACCGCCTTTGTTGGTGACATTCAGCAGGTGCCGTCAATGTACTCGGCGCTCAAGCATCAAGGGCAGCCACTCTACAAGATGGCGCGCCAGGGTGTGGAGATTGAGCGTCAACCGCGCCAGGTGACGATTTACACGCTGACATTGCTGGATTTCAGATCCGGTCCGGCGGCAGAGGTTGATGTTGAAGTGCGCTGTAGCAAAGGGACTTACATCCGTTCCATTGCCGAAGATCTGGGTCTTGCTCTCGGGTGCGGTGCGCATGTTAAAACCCTGCATCGCTCGGCCGCCGGGGCGTTTGATGAAACGCGTACCCTGACGCTGGATGCGCTGGAGATGGCTGCTGAGCAGGGTGGTTACCCCGCGTTGGATGTTCTCCTGCTTCCGCCGGATTCGCCAGTGGCCAGTTTACCGGCCGTGGAATTGCCTGAACAAAGCGGTTTTTACTTCCGCCAGGGCAATCCGGTGATGGATCCGCAGGTCTATCGCGTAGGTGATCAAGGTGATATCGTACGCGTCTTTTTATCTGCTTCAGCAGAGCAGCCGGCCCGGTTTTTGGGGCTTGGCGAATTGACGGAAGACGGTCGCGTAGCGCCGAAACGTATTATTGCCAACCGTTCAGCATCGGTCTGATGCGGATTGGCGTGAAATTTGTCATGGCGATTTTCGTCAGGACAAAACCAGCGGCATCGGGATGAGTCTCATCCTTGTTGCCATAGCCCACCTGTAAATATGCACGGGTGCGGCTGTAATATCTGTCGCATATTAATTTGAGGAAAATATCATGGCACTGAGTGCTGTTGAAAAAGCTGCTGTAGTAAAAGAGTATCAACAAGCTGAAGGTGATACCGGTTCACCGGAAGTGCAAGTAGCGCTGTTGACGGTCAACATCAACAAGCTGCAAGACCACTTTGCTGGTCACAAGCACGATCACCATTCCCGTCGTGGATTGATCCGCATGGTTAACCAACGTCGTAAATTGTTGGATTACCTGAAGAGCAAAAATACTGATCGTTACTCAGCACTGATTCAAAAATTGGGTCTGCGCCGTTAAGTTTGTCCCGTGCCCGCCTCGTGCGGGCACTTTTTTATTTTTTTATTCAGTTCGCAGGACGCGGCGACAGCGGTATCCGGGTTTAGAAATATCGCGTTGGCAAGGAGCAATGACATTACTGTGTATTTTTTAAAAGACATGTTTTTATTACAGGCGCGTGAAAAGTTAACGCAAAAGAAAGGATAGAAGAGTGAATCCGATTATTAAAAAATTCCAATACGGCAATCAAACTGTCACCCTGGAAACTGGCCGCATAGCGCGCCAGGCTACCGGTGCGGTAGTGGTTACCATGGGAGAAACTGCCGTTTTATGTACCGTTGTGGGCGCGAAAGAGGCATCGCCCGGGCAGGATTTCTTCCCGTTATCTGTACACTATATTGAAAAAGCCTACGCTGCCGGCAAAATCCCTGGCGGCTTCTTCAAGCGTGAAGGTCGTCCATCCGAGAAAGAAACCCTGACCTCACGTTTGATTGATCGTCCTATTCGTCCGCTGTTCCCTGAAGGTTTCCTTAACGAAGTACAAGTGGTTTGTACTGTTCTGTCGACTGACAAAGTGAACGACCCGGACATCGCTGCCATGATCGGCACGTCTGCGGCGCTGTCCATTTCGGGCATTCCGTTTAATGGTCCTATCGGCGGCGCGCGCGTGGGCTATACCACGGAACAAGGCTATCTGCTCAACCCAAGTTACAAGGAACTGGCCTCATCCGAATTGGACATGGTTGTTGCCGGTACCAAAGACGCGGTGTTGATGGTGGAGTCTGAAGCAAAAGAATTGCCGGAAGACATCATGCTCGGTGCGGTGCTTTATGCGCACCAGGAGATGCAAGTGGTGATTCAGGCGTGTGTCGAGCTGGCACGTGATGCGGGCAAGGCGCGTTGGGATTGGCAAGCACCGGTTGTGAATGCTGATTTGAAAGCGGCGGTAGAAAAGCATTTTGCTGACTCCATCGGTGTTGCTTACCGCATCACTGACAAAGCCAAGCGTTACGATCGTTTGTCAGAGCTGCGCACCCAGGCCGTTGCAGAACTGGTGAATGAAGAAGCCGGTGTTTCGGCTGATGATGTCAAGGATATGTTCGGTCGCGTAGAGTCGAATATTGTGCGCTCGCGCATCGTTGCCGGCGAGCCGCGCATCGACGGCCGCGATAATAAAACGGTTCGTGCGATTGAAGTTGAAGTCGGTGTATTACCACGTGTTCACGGCTCTGCGTTGTTCACCCGCGGTGAGACTCAGGCATTGGTTGTTGCGACCTTAGGTAATGCGCGCGATGTACAAATCATTGATGCACTGGAAGGTGAGCGTAAAGATCCCTTCATGTTGCACTACAACTTCCCCCCCTATTCTGTGGGTGAGTGCGGCCGTATGGGTTCTACCGGTCGTCGCGAGATTGGCCACGGTCGCCTGGCGCGTCGCGGTGTGGCTGCCATGCTGCCGGATCAAGCGAGCTTCCCTTACACCCTGCGTGTCGTGAGCGAAATTACCGAGTCTAACGGTTCCAGCTCTATGGCTTCCGTGTGTGGCTCAAGCCTGGCGTTGATGGATGCCGGTGTGCCATTGAAAGCACCGGTTGCTGGTATTGCCATGGGCCTTGTGAAAGAAGAAAACGGTTTTGCCGTATTGACCGATATCCTGGGTGACGAAGATCATCTGGGCGATATGGACTTTAAAGTGGCCGGTACCACCAGCGGTGTGACGGCGTTACAGATGGACATCAAGATCGAAGGCATTACCGAAGAGATCATGGAGATTGCGCTGGAGCAAGCTCTGCACGCACGTCTGCATATCCTCGCAGAGATGAACAAAGTCCTCTCCAAAGCGCGTTCTACTATCAGCGATACCGCGCCGCGCTTTGAAACCATCAAGGTTCATCCGGACAAGATCCGCGACATCATCGGTAAGGGCGGCGCTACTATCCGCGCAATCACCGAAGAAACCGGTTCATCCATTGATATTGATGACGATGGCACTGTGAAGATTTATGCCGACAATGGTGACAATCTGAAAGCGGCAATTCTGCGTATCGAAAGTATCGTGGCTGAAGCAGAAATCGGTGCTATCTATGAAGGTACCGTCGTGCGTATTGTAGATTTCGGTGCATTCATCAACTTCCTGCCGGGCAAAGACGGTCTGGTGCACATCTCACAAATCGCTGACGAACGTGTTAACAACGTCAGTGACTACCTGAAAGAAGGTCAGGTCGTTAAGGTGAAATGTCTGGATGTGGATCAGCGCGGTCGTATCAAGCTTTCGATCAAGGAAGCCTTGGCTGAAGAGAATGGTTCCGCATCAAGTGTTGAAGAAGCCGCTGAGTAATTAAAGCTGCTTTGCAACACACATAAAAACGCCCGCTTTTGCGGGCTTTTTTATGTGTGAGCTGACGTAACGCGTTTTAATGCCATGCCATAAACGGATTAAAAATGCGTTGCCAACCGGTAAACCGTATCGGCGCATCCAGCACCGTCAGACAAATGCAATCTTCATTTTGCAGTGCGGTTGGGCTGTGTTTGTGACTGCCGTCGCGTGCAATAAAATCACCCGCATGATAAACCCCCAATTCATCAGAAAAACCGCCATGTAATATCACGGTTAGCTCATGGCCTTTGTGCGTATGCACCGGCACTTTTGCGCCGGCTGAAATCTTCTGCAAGGCGATTTGAAAGCCACTCACGTTAATGATGCTGGTCAAATCATATTTGCTGATCTCCCGTGTCTGTTGTTGCCAGGGCAAGTTTTGCAGCGGGGCAGGTAAATAGGACAGCAGTGGATTGGTGATGTCTTTTTTTAGTACTGATCGCGTTTCTGTCGCAAGGTTTTCGGAGATTACTGTGTCAGTGTTTCTTTTATCATCGCTTTCCAGTTTTACCATCAACTGATCAAAAGCATCATCATCCAAACTGGCCGGTTTGGTGTTTTCCAACAGCACACCGCCGATGCTGTTCAATTTTTTTAACTGATTGCGGCAGTGGCTGCAAAAGCACAAGTGGACCGATACGGCCAACGCGTAGGGTAGCGATAAACTACCGGCTGCATAATCCAGTAGAACCATATCGTCGGGATGATGCGTGCTCATAACTCTGTTGCCTCTAACATAACGCGTAATTTTTTCAGCGAAAGGCGCAAACGACCTTTCAGTGTTCCCAGAGGAATATTCAGTTCTTCCGCCACCTCCTGATGGGTTTTTCCTTCGTAGTAAACTTTGCGCACCGCGATCATTTGTTCTTCCGGCAAGGTATTGATAGATTCACGAATACATTTTTCCGTTGATGCATTTTGAATGGAGCGCACCGTGGTGTCTTCCATCGGAATCTGCCACAGCTCTTCCGTCTCGATGACAACTTCCGCTTTGGTACGGTTCATCTTGCGCAGCAGATCAATGCGCTGGTTGCGCGAGATGGTGAAGATCCAGGTGGATACTGAAGCGAGAGATTCGCTGTACTTATCGGCATTGCGCCAGACATTGGTCATGACTTCCTGCACTAATACTTCGGCGTGCTGACCAAATCCCTGATTGATGGCATAGGCCTTGATGCGCGGGGCAAAATAATTGTAAACCTTCCGAAAGGCATCCTTGTCCCCGTGTTGCGCGACGCGGGTGAGCAGGGCAGGCCAATCATGATTATCAGCCTTGATTGCGTTCCTCTCGTTCATTGGCTTTGCCTTGGTGGGTAACATGCAATGCCTCGATTATCGCTGATTGGTTAGAGTTAAACACCCGATACGGTGAAGAAATAGCTCAGTTATTACGCTCCGCCTTTCAGAACAGATCAATCAGCTGCCACCAAAAATCTCTACTACAGGTGTTTACACCGCTCCAATGACAGCGGGTACCTATACCGTTGTCGCCACCACCGGAAAACGCCATGGTTCGGATATTCCATGCTTCTTCCGATGCGCCCAAGGTGAATATCCGGGTGAACGACGAGGTTGTTGCCGAGGCAGTGGACTATCAGGAATCTACGGGTTATTTGACAGTGCCGGAAGATATTTATGAAGTCGCTGTAGAAGGCATTATTCCCGGCGGCAACGCTGTGGTGATCGGTCCGGTTGACCTCGATTTTATGACGGACATGAACTACGACGTTATCGCGGTTAACACGGTTGCGGATATTGAGACCATGGTATTGCAAGACGACGGCAAGTTGATGGATGCCAGCCAGGTGCGCGTGCGTGTCGCTCATCTGGCTGCGGCTGCGCCGGAAGTTAACGTGTTCGTCACGGCGCCCGGCGCTGACCTGGCCGGTGCTGCTGAATTGGGCAGCTTTGCGTTCAAGGAAACTCTTGGTCCGGTAGAGGTGGATGCAGGGAATTACCAGATTCGCGTCACCTTGGCTGACAACACCGTGGTGTTCGACTCTGGTGAAGTGCCATTGATGGGCGGCAAGGATCTGTTGATCGGCGCTGTTCTAAATGTCGGCACGGGCGACTCACCAGTTCAATTAGCCGTCTTGGATGGCGATGACGTGGCAATTCTGTCGGATGCCATGGCCGGAGCTGATCTGCGTGTTGTGCACGCGTCAGCCGACGCACCTGCGGTTGATGTGATCGTCAATGATGCCGGTTCAGCGGCCATTAGCAACCTGGTATTCCCCGATGCGACCGACTACATCAATCTCGCTGCCGATACCTACAACTTCAAAGTAACCACCACCGGTACCCTGATCCCGGCGGTGATCGATGCTGATGTGGTCTTGGGTAATGGTATGGCATACAGCTTGTTAACTGTCGGTGCACTGGCGGATATCGAGCCGCTGTTGTTGACCGACAATCATCGTTCAGTCGCTACCGAAGCACGGGTACGGCTGGTGCATGGATCGACCCTGGCGGGTAATGTGGATATCTATGTTGTTCCCGTCGGTACTGCGATTGCATCTGCTGAGCCAGCGTTCTCTGATGTGCCATTCAAGGCTGAGACTGGCTATGTCTCTCTGGCTGCCGGTGAATACGATGTGGGGATCACTCCCACCGGTACGACCACTGGCGCAATCAGTGCGACACTCGAGTTTGACGCTAGCGGCATCTACACGGCTATCGCCCGCGACGGTGCTGGTTTGATCGTGCCTCTCGGCGTTATCGGCCTGGACGGTCTTGCGCCCTGATTTAAACCCTCTGTTTTTCAGCGTTACGTCTCCTCTTGGCCCGGCTTCATGCCGGGCTATTTTATTTCCGGACAAATAAAATTTTGCATTCCCGGTTTATGTGTATTAGTGTGCTGATACGCTGGAGCAAGCGTTATCGGTCAACGATATTTACATCCATTATTTGTCAGGGATTCGCTTATGAATGACTCATCGCTTGATATTATTAATCCAGATTCATCTTCCGCAAGCCCATCTGAACTTCCCTTTGCGCCGCAAACCCCGGTTGCTCCACCCGTTCCGCAACATCTGCCGCGTGTAGGGCCATCATTTGGCTGGCTGATACTTTTTCTGGTGTTGTTCTTTGCTTCCGCGGTCTTTTACGTGGTGGGCTATGGGGCGGTGCTCGGCTACCAATCTGCGGTGCAAGGTGTCGCTTTGCCAGAGCCAGCGCAAATAGAAGTCATGATTCAAGAACATTTGGGTCAGCCCGGCGGGCTGGCGGGTTTGTATTTGTTGCAATGCCTGATCCTGTTGCCCGTTATTGTGGCTGTTGCACACTTTCGCACGCAGCATTGGTCTGCCACCTTGGGTTTCAAGCGGTTTGCTGTGGGAAGTCTGGCGGTGTGGATGCTCATCTGGCTCGCCTATCTCGCCATCACCTACATAATTAATTTACTGGCACAAGTGGACCCGGGCGATTTTATGCGCTCCCTCAATGGCAGCCGCCATTTCGGTGTGGCACTGGTATTGGTGATCGGTGCGCCGCTGCTGGAAGAATTAATCTTTCGCGGCTATCTGTTTAAAGCCTGGCGCCACAGCCGCCTGGGATTATCCGGTACGCTCTTGCTAACCTCGGTGCTATTTACCGCGTTGCACCTCAGCCAGTACAACTGGATTTACCTCTCGATGATTTTTGTTCTGTCGCTGATCCTCGGCTTGGCGCGCGAGAAATCCGGTTCAATCTGGGTGCCTTTGGCCATTCACGCCGCCAACAATCTGGTCGCGACAGTCACGATTATTTATTTGGGTATGCTCTGAGGCAGAATCGCAACGATGTTCATCCTCGATCCACATTCCGATATACCGATTTATCGGCAACTGGTTGAGCAGGTCAAGCGCATGATTGCCGGTGGGCAGTTAAAAAACGGCGATGCCTTGCCATCGGTGCGCGATCTTGCGCTTACGCATTCGGTAAATCCCATGACCATCTCCAAAGCCTACGGGTTGTTGCAACGCGAAGGTTTGTTGGTGCGTCAGCCAGGCAAACCGATGCAGGTTGCGACACTAAAAACCCGTGAGACAGCGAATAAACGTATTGAACGCCTTGCGCCGCAATTGGACCAACTTATTCTGGCGGCGCGTCAACTGGAGGTATCTGATCAGATGTTACTGGATGCGTTAACTAAACAACTATTGAAGCAATCATGAAGCAAGGAACGTGTATGCGAATAATCCCTGTTGCTCTGTTGAGCGTCTTCCTGGCGAGCTGTGATAACTCGTCAGTGGAGCAGTTACCGATTAGCCAAGGGCTACTGAGCGCGTGCCCGGACTTTTCAGAAACCGGCAAGCCGCCGATCGTACAAAATGCACAATGCGGCATCCTGCAAGTAAAAGAAAATCCGCAGGATGCGAACAGCCGCGAGATTGGTTTGAACATCCTGCGTTTACCGGCGATTAATCCGACCCCGCAACCCGACCCGCTGTTTATCATTGCCGGCGGTCCCGGCCAATCGGCGGTAGAGATTGCGGAGCATATTTTCTACACCTTCAATGAAGTCAGAAAAAATCGCGATATTGTTTTTATCGATCAGCGCGGCACGGGAAAATCCAATCCCCTGGAGTGTGCAGAGTTTGATGATGTTCATTATCAGTTGTCGTTACTCGAACAACAGCAACGATTAAAAACCATCGTGCAAGCCTGTGCGGAAAAACTGGGTGAACAGTTGCAGTTTTACACCACACCTTACGCCGTGCAGGATCTCGACACCGTGCGGCAGGCATTGGGTTATCAGCGTATTAATGTGTGGGGCGTTTCCTACGGTACGCGCGTTGCCCTGGAATATATGCGCCGCTATCCGGAGGCAACGCGCAGCAGCATTTTAGATGGCGTCGCGCCGGTCAATATTGCCTTGCCCTGGCACGGCGGAGAAGACGCCCTGGCTTCGCTGCGTCTGCTGAGCGAGCAATGCAATGCGATGGACGCTTGTGCAAAAAAATTCGGTGATGTGTTGCACAACGCCGAAAACATCGCGCAACGATTGGCGGAACAACCGGTGGAGGTCACCGTTGCACATCCACGTACCCAGGCGCCTTTTACCTTATCGATGAATCACCAGATTTTTGCGTCGATGATTCGCATGGCGCTTTATACGCGTGACTTGTCGGTGCTGTTACCACTGGCCATTAGCAATGCACAGGATGACAACTATGATTTGCTGGCATCGTTGATTGTGATGGCGGGTGAGCAAACGGAATTAATGGGTATCAGCTACGGAATGCATTTCACTGTATTGTGCAACGAAGATTATCCACAGTACCAGTCGCGCACCGAGGCTTCGGTGGATTTTTTGTCGGCCAACCTTGCAACTGCTTTTGCGGACGTGTGCGAAATCTGGCCGCGTTATCCGCTGGATGAAAACTATTTCATGCCAATTGAAAGCGATATTCCCACCTTGATGCTGTCCGGCCAACGCGATCCGGTCACGCCGCCGCGCTGGGCCGAACAGGTCGGTCAGCATTTATCGCAGGCGCGTCATTTGATCGCTCCCGGCGGTCATCATTCAATTACCTATGACGGTTGTGTAGCGCAATTAATTGCGCAATTTATCCAACGCGCCAGCGCGGACACACTGGAAACAAGCTGCGTAGAAAACATCCAGCCACTCGCGCCTTATTTCGCGGTTGGGCAAGAGGTTGAAACGGACAAGGATGCGGAAGACTCAGTAGGAGAGCCAACGCCATGATTCAGATTGAACATATCAGTAAACAATTTGGAAAAATCGAAGCGCTCAAGGATGTCAGCTTCACCCTGAATGATGGTGAAATTACCGGTCTGCTCGGTGTAAACGGTGCGGGCAAGACTACCTTGATGCGTTTGATCTACGGATTGCTACAACCCAGCAACGGCCGCATTCTGGTGGACGGTGTTGATGTCGCGCGGCAACCGGATCGCGCGCGGCAGCGCCTGGGTGTCTTGCCCGATGATACCGGCTTGTACAAGCGACTGACGGCGCGGGAAAACATTCGCTATTTCGGTGAGTTACATCATTTGCCGTCGGAAGCATTGGCTAAAAGTTGTGAAGAATTAATTGAACTGCTCGGCATGCATAATATTGCAGATCGTCGTGCGGAAGGTTTTTCTCTCGGTGAACGGATGAAAACGGCATTGGCGCGCGCCATTGTGCATCAACCGCAACACATCATGCTCGATGAACCGACTAACGGGTTAGATGTGATTACCACACGCGCTGTGCGGCGCATGTTGGTTGCGCTGCGCGACCAGGGCCGCTGTGTATTATTTTCCAGCCATTTAATGCACGAAGTGACCGGTTTGTGTGACCGCATTATTGTTATCGCACAAGGCCGTATTGTTGCTGATGGCTCCGTGGCAGCGGTGATTGAGCAAACGCAAACAACCTCGCTGGAAGAAGCTTTTATTTATTTATCAGAATTACCCGCACAGGACGTCGCCCATGCTGAATAAATTATTCTGGCGTTCAGTCGCCATTGTCCTGCGCAAGGAAATCAAGGATGCCGTGCGTGACAAACGCACCATGCGCCTGGCATTTTTACCGGCGCTTTATTTTGTGGGAATGTTCGCGGCGGGCGTGTTGTTTGCCGTTAATATGCAAAAAGATCATCAGGAAGGCGGTCTGCTGAATGTGCCTGTTGCCATTTCCGGTGCGGAATATTTACCGGAGTTGACGCAATGGCTTATCGAGCGCGGTGCTGAACTCAAACCCGTCACCGGCGATGCCTATCAACAAGTCAAAGATAAAACACTGGATTTTGCACTCATCATCCCATCCTCTGCGCAAGAAGAGCGGGCGCAAGGTAAAGCGGCAACCTTATGGCTGGTGTACGACGCGGCCAATCCCAAAGTGCATTCCGGTGTGGGGTTTGTGCGCGGCCAGATTCACGCCTGGAGCGCTAAAAACGGTAATTTGCAATTGATGGCGCGCGGCATATCGCCGGAGCTGCGTAACACGGTTAACCTGCGTGAAAGCAACGTGGCCAGTGATCAGAAGATGGGTGTTTATATCC
>CAMPIG010000100.1 GCA_946886255.1 uncultured Cellvibrio sp.
GAGCGGTTTTTTTTGCGTTTTCCTGTTTGCGCAATTTTTCCATGCAGTCGCAAAAGGCGGTGGTTGCGTCGTAATCCGCCTTGGGTGGTTTGTCCTGTCGAACCTGGGTAATGGCGTTCGTGGCCTGCAGCAAATCATGGCTGGCAATAGTGGCCAGCTTTTCCGTATTTTCTGTCCCGTAAACACCCAGCCAGTAACCGAGGATGTGTGACAGGTTGTAGTGACTTCGTTCGTGCAGGAGTTTCAACAGTCGTCCCAGTATCTGAATGTCGCTGTCTTCACAGCTCAGCCAGCCATCGTGATCCGCTTCGCTGGCGGCGAGTTCGGGATGCGTGAGTAGCAGAGCGATGGCTTTTCGCGCTGGTGGCATCAGATATTTGCTCGGCGTATGGGCTTGCAGCTCCGGCTGATAATCTTGCTTTTTGGTGCGACGCGGCTGCCGGTCGACGTAATAACCGTCATAATCTGGCGGCGGCGTTTGTTGGGCAAAATAATCATCCGCGTATTCAGGGTAATCCAGCTCAATCGGTGGTTGAGCTGGATGGTTCGGATTTGCATCCGGTTTGGGTTCTTCCTTGATCGGGGCGGGCGTGGGCAAAGGTTCCGGCTCTGCCTGGCTGATTAAATCCCGCAACACGTTACGATTCAGCCCGGTGCGAGTCGCCAGATTTTCGAACATTAGTTCGCGGAACACCCCTTTCGGCAAACGATCCAGCAGTGGAGCAGCGCGTTTACTGAAGCTGGCGCGGCCCTCCATCGTGCGGATGTTCAGGCCTTCGGCCACCGCGTCAAATAAGTAATCTTCCAGTGGTACGGCAAGTTCTATCAGCCGCTCAAACTTTTCCGGGCCGATTTGGCGCACCAACGTATCCGGGTCTTCGCCTTCAGGCAGGAACAGGAATTTGACCTGGCGGCCATCTTTCATGGATGAAAGCGAATTTTCCAGCGCGCGATGTGCGGCGGTACGGCCAGCGTTGTCGCCATCAAAGCAAAACACCACTTCATTGGTGTGGCGAAAGGCACGATCCAGATGGTCTTCACCGCACGCGGTGCCCAGTGTGGCGACGGCATAACGGATGCCAAATTGCGCCAGGCTGACCACGTCCATATAACCTTCAACCACCAGCAAGCGTGGCAGTTCGCGGTAAGCGAGGCGCGCCTCATAAAGCCCGTACAGTTCCTGGCCTTTATGAAATATCGGTGTTTCCGGTGAGTTGAGGTATTTGGGTTTGTCGTTGCCCAGCACCCGACCGCCAAAGCCAATCACCCGGCCACGCGTATCACGGATGGGAAACATAATGCGGTGGCGGAAGCGGTCGTAAACGCGTTTCTCGTCCTGGTTATGGATCAACATCCCGCCTTCAATCAGCAGGTGTTTGTCCTCGTCAGTCTCGGCCAGTGATTTAAGCAAATTATCCCAGCCGGGTGGCGCAAAACCTACGCCGTATTCTTTGGCGATCTTGCCGTCGAGGCCGCGGCCTTTCAGGTAGTTAACAGCCATTTGTTTGCTGGGGTGCTGGCGCAGTTGGTTTTGATAAAAGCTGCTGGATTTCTCCAGCAGGCTGTAGATGCTGCGCTTCTCCTGCTCGCGCTGTGCCTGGGCTTCGCTCTGCACTTCGCGCGGTACTTCGACTCCGACCAGTCGCGCCAGTTGCTCCACAGATTCCGGGAAGCTTAGCCGCTCAAAATCCATGATAAAGCCAAGGGCGTTGCCGCTGGCGCCACAGCCGAAGCAATAGTAGAACTGCTTTTCCGGGCTGACGGTAAAGGACGGGGTTTTTTCTTCGTGGAAGGGGCAGCAGGCGCTGTAGTTTTTGCCGGTCTTTTTCAGCTTAACGCGATGATCGACCACCTCGACGATATCGACGCGGTCGAGCAATGTGTCGATAAAGCTTTGGGGGATTAGTCCGGCCATAAAGAGTCGCGGGGGTTGAGTGATGAGTTGCTAGTATAAGCAACTGACGCTCGGTTGTTAGCGGCTCAGTTGTTCTTTCAGTAATTTACTGACTTCACCCATGTCGGCGCGGCCTTGCACTTGCGGTTTGATCAGCGCCATGGCTTTGCCCATATCGCGCATGTCAGTCACGCCGGCATCGCGAACGGCTTGGGTAACGATTGCCGACAACTCTTCATTGCTGAGAGCGGCGGGCATGAATTCCTGGATTTGGGAGACTTCGTAGGCTTCCTGGGCGGCAAGCTCTTCACGCCCGGCGGCACGGTACTGCTGCTCTGAGTCGCGGCGCTGCTTGATCATCTTGTCCAGCACCGCCAGTGCACGCGCGTCTTCTACTTCAATACGCTCGTCAACTTCGATGCGCTTGAATTCGGACATAACCAAACGCAACACCGCCACGCGCTCTTTCTCTTTCGCGCGCATGGCGTTCTTCAAGGCATCATTGATGCTGTCTCTCAGTGCTGTGTTTGCCATGGGATAACCTGTAGCAGAACGACACGGAATCCGGTTCAGTACCGGATTGAAACCAAGGCCCGGGAATTAATACAGGCGGGTAAACTTCTTGGATTCGCGTTGCACTTTCTTGGCGTGGCGCTTAACTGCAGCAGCAGCGTTACGCTTGCGTACAGTAGTGGGCTTCTCGTAGCACTCGCGAGCGCGTACATCAGCCAGGATGCCAGCTTTTTCACAAGCGCGCTTGAAGCGGCGCAGAGCAACGTCGAAAGGTTCGTTTTCTTTAAGTTTTACTGAAGGCATGTTGTTACCTTTGATGTCTTAATTCATCCTCTGGTGCAGGGTCGCAAACCAGGGAACCTGAGGGGCGCAGATTCTATACACTTCTTATTACCGGCGCAACCGTCGCTCTGGACCTATGTTAAATACTTACTGGCGCCTGAGTCTGACCGCCTTTATCATACGCCACCCCTGTATATATAGATGGTAGAGCGATGCGCGTACTTGGGATTGAAACCTCCTGCGATGAAACCGGAATTGCCGTTTACGACAGTGAGCGCGGCCTGCTGGGTCATGCGCTCTACAGCCAGATTGACCTGCACGCTGAATACGGCGGCGTGGTACCCGAGCTGGCCTCTCGCGACCATGTCCGCAAGATTCTGCCGTTGATTGAGCAAGTGATGGCTGAGAGCCACACCACGTCGCAGGATATTCAGGGTATTGCCTACACCTCCGGCCCCGGCCTGATCGGCGCTTTGATGGTGGGTGCTTCGGTGGGGCGCGCGCTGGCTTATGCCTGGGATGTACCCGCCATCGGTGTGCATCATATGGAAGGGCATTTGCTCGCCCCGATGCTGGAAGGCAACCCTCCTGCCTTTCCTTTTGTGGCGCTGTTGGTTTCCGGCGGGCATACCCAACTGGTCAAGGTCGATGCCATTGGCTGTTACGAATTGCTCGGCGAGTCACTGGACGACGCGGCCGGCGAAGCGTTTGATAAAGCGGCCAAGATGCTCGACCTGGATTATCCTGGTGGCCCGCACGTAGCGCGTTTGGCTGAGCGGGGTGTTTCCGGGCGTTTCGAATTTCCTCGGCCCATGGTTGATCGGCCGGGGCTGGACTTCAGCTTCAGCGGTTTGAAAACCTATACCTTGAATACTGTGGCCGCTCATGCACAGGCGGACGGCTTACCCGACGATCAAACCTGCGCGGACATTGCCTGCGCGTTTCAGGACGCCGTAGTGAGCACGCTGGTGATTAAATGTCGCCGGGCGCTGGAGCAAACCGGTATGAAAACCCTGGTGATTGCCGGCGGCGTCTCCGCGAATAAAAAACTACGTCAGGAGCTGGAAATTGCCTTGGCGAAAATTCAAGCCAAGGTCTTCTACGCACGCCACGAATTTTGCACCGACAACGGCGCCATGATTGCTTACGCCGGTTGCCAGCGGTTGCTGGCGGGACAATCGGAATCGCTCGCGGTCAATGTGCGTGCTCGCTGGCCACTCAACACGCTATCGCCTCTCGCTACGGATTGATTCATGGATATTGTCTACATCAGAGATTTACACATCGACACCATCATCGGCATCTACGATTGGGAGCGCCAGGTGCGCCAAACGGTGAGTATTGATTTGGAGATGGCCACGGACATTCGCCAGGCCGCCGCAACCGATGATATTCAATATGCCTTGAACTACAAGGCCGTGTCCAAACGCGTTATAGCCTATGTCGAAAACCGCAACGCGCTATTGGTGGAGTCGCTGGCAGAAGAGGTGGCGCAGATTGTGCGCGATGAATTCAATGTGCCCTGGTTGCGTTTGCGCTTGAGCAAACCCGGTGCTATTCGCGGTGCGCGCGATGTCGGTTTGGTTATCGAGCGAGGGGCGAAGCCGCAATGATTAAGGTGTACCTCGGCTTGGGCAGCAACATTCATCGCCATCAACATATCGCGGCAGCACTGGATGCCTTGCATGACACCTTTGGTGAATTAAATATCTCCACCGTTTACGAAAGTAAATCGGTCGGCTTTAACGGGAGTAATTTTTTCAATCTGGTGGTGGGGGTTCAGACAGCACTGTCGATTCCAGAGCTATCAAACGTGCTAAAAAAAATCGAAGATGACAACGGCCGCTGCCGGCAAGGTCCCAAGTTCAGTCCCCGGACTCTGGATATCGATATTCTCACTTACGGTAATTTTGTCGGTGTTGAGAATGGCATCGCGCTGCCGCGCGCTGAGGTTATTAAAAATGCTTTTGTTTTATTGCCTTTGGCTGATATCGCGGCCAAAGAGGTTCACCCTGAATTGCAAAAAACCTATTCAGCGTTATGGCAGGCTTATGATAAAGCTTCGCAATCATTGTGGCCGGTAGATTTTTATTGGAAAGGGCAAAAAATTTCTTCTGCCGCTGCGTAGCGTGCTGTCGGGCATCCCAAAATGATTACAGCCACTTTTTATAAGCAAACCAACCGAATCCAGCTGCGACCAATAACATGACACCCCACGCATAAAAATAGCCATATTGCATCCGCAATTCCGGCATATTTTCGAAATTCATGCCATAGATACCTGCAATAAATGTGAGGGGAACAAAAATCGCCGTAATAACGGTCAGCACCTTCATAGTGTTGTTTAGCATATGTGAGGAAATTGAGAGATAACCTTCAATCAGGTCACCGCAAATCTCGTAATACATAGTGCACAAACCATGCAGGCGTTCGCAACGTTCAAATAAATCCTGTAAGGCGTGCTCGATGTCGCCATCCTCATCAATCCAGGTCTGGGGAATATTTTTCAGTAAATTCGTGGTGAGGCGTTCGTGATAACTGAAGATACGTTTTAGCTTGCGTAAACGGGATTTGTAAGCAATCAGCTCACGCATGGTTTCGTCGTTGGGCCGCTCCTGCATGCAATCTTCCAGTTCATTCAGATTGGGCTCAAAAGCCAGAATGGCTTCCAGGTAACGTCCCACGGAATAATGCATAGTACTAATAGCAAGTAGTGCAGGGCTCCGAAGTAAATTATCTTTGGCGGCCATCTCCCAGCCATGACGCACGCCTGTGGATGGCCGCGGATGACAACTGATGACGGAACGCTCGCCGACAAACAGGGCAATCGTCATCTGCTCAATCGTCAGGTCTTCGTTAAATTGGGTAATGCCGCGATATAAAATTAACGTATGGTCTTCGAACGCTTCTGTTTTGGGCGGGTGACGAAAACGCTGTACATCTTCAATCGCCAGCGGGTGGCAGTCGAGTGACTCAAGCATCCTGCGCTCATCTTCCGGTGATTCGCTTTCCAAATCGATCCAGATATAAGCGCCGATGTCGGCCTGCCAGAGAGGGATTTGTTCCACGCCGCCCTGCGTTAGCCTTCCTTCCGCCGTCAGCAGTTGAGTTTTAATCATCTTGTTTTCCTTGGATCGTTAAATCGACAGCTCTTCTTTCAGGTGGCGAATCTTCTGCACGCGGTGAATAAATTCTTGCAGGATCATGTGATAGAGCTCATCGCCGATAAATTCATCTTCTACCCCCGCATCAATGCTGGGGTTGTCATTAATTTCAATGACTACCACCCGATCTTTCAGTTGCTTCAAGTCAACACCATAAAGTCCGTTGCCGATCATACTGGCTGCTTTAATTGCTGTGCTGATCACCGCCTTGGGTACTTCGTAGGTCGGCATAGTGACAAAACCACCGGAGGGGTCAGTTTTGTTGTTGTGATCATAGATTTGCCAATGATCGCGTGCCATAAAATATTTGCACGCATACAAGGGTTTGCCATTCAAAACACCGACACGCCAATCGTAATCGGTATAAACAAATTCCTGTGCAAGCAATAAAGCAGAATGTTTCAGTAGTTCCGCCACACCCTGATCGAGCGTGGCACGATCAACAGCCTTAACCATGCCGCGCGAAAACGAACCGTCAGGAATTTTCAAAATCAAAGGGAAACCTAATTCGTCCGCGATTTTATCGAGAATCACCGGCGATTGATTGGAAATCAAGCGCGTCTTGGGTGTCGGAATCCCGCGTGTGGAAAACAGGTCGGCCAGATACACTTTGTTGGTGCAACGAATGATAGATTGCGGATCATCCATCACCGCCAGACCTTCTGCTTCGGCACGGCAGGCAAACTGAAAGGTGTGATGATTAATGTTGGTTGTTTCGCGGATAAACAACATGTCGTATTCCGGCAACTTGCGGATATCCTTGCGGCCGATAAAATCAACTTGTATGCCGAGCTTGCTGCCGATCTTGACAAATTTCTTTAAGGCTTTGTCATCGCTGGGAGGCAAGGGATCGTCGGGATTAACCAATATGGCCATATCGTAGCGGCTAATCTTCTGCGCCTTTTGCTTACGCCACAGTTGCGCACTGAAGTGATCGAGCGCGTTGGCAAAGGCTTCCTGTTCCGCGTCCTGTTTCAAGCTGTGCAGGGCGGTCACCTTTAAGCTGCTTACTCGCCAACTGCCATCCCACTCCAGTTCCGCGCGCATAATGGGGCAGGGTTGCTGCTCAAAAAGTTCACGCGCCAGTTTTTGCAACTCCGGTACACTGCTTTCGCCGAAAAATATCCAGAAAGCCAGTTTCGGCTCATCGCGCGACGCCAGCTTTTTCAGAAATTTTTCAGATTGGCTATGCAGGTGTTCCTGGATAATTGCGAAAGAATGTTGGTTGCGCAGATCATTGAGTGTCTTAACCGAAGGGATAACCGAATGCCCGCGCGCCTCAGCCAGTAATGAACAATAATAACCTTTGCTGAGGTAGCCGAATTTACGACACAGATTAATCACGCGGGTACGATTGGTTTTGGTGGTGCTGAGTTGCAGATAATTGTCGAAAGTGATGACATGTTGGCTGGGAAAATAGGGCGCCCAGTCCTGTTCAGATTCAACCACAATTAACAGACGCGACATTGAGAATTTAACCTCTCCATTAAAAATTCATGCTGTTTAGCTTAGCGTTTTTTGGCGTTGGTGCCAGTGTCTTACCCGGTTTATTCTGTATTGGTTTCCACATTTTTTCGGGTTGTATGCCTTAATTGCAGAGAGTGCGACCGCCGTCTACAGTGATGATTTGGCCGGTGATGTAGGGCGCATCCTGAATCAGGAACTTGACGGTTCGGGCAATATCCTCAGGGCTGCCGCTGCGCGCCAGCGGAATTTTTTGCAGGATGTCCTGTTGCTTTGATTCATCCAGTGCATTTTCTTGCTCTGGCCAAAGTATGGCCCCCGGTGCAATGCCGTTGACCCGCACCCGGGGGGCGAGTTCCCGCGCAAGGGATTTGGTGAGCATCACATTGCCCGCTTTGGCAGCACAGTAAATCGGATGCTGCTTGAGTGGACGGTCAGCATGAATGTCGGCAATGTTAATGATGCAACCCTCTCGTTGCTGCAATTCCGTCGCAAATGCCTGGGCGAGAAAAAACGGTGCTTTCAGGTTGCTGTTCATCAAATCATTCCACTGGGATTCACTGGCATCCGCTAGCGGCGTCGGAAAAAAGCTGGAAGCGTTATTAACTAATACATCAAGGCGCTGCCATTGCTGTAAAACCTTGTAAGCCAGTTGTTGGATCTCTGCGAGATGGTTTAAATCTGCCGTGAGTGCAATCGCTGAGTTTGGGTGTTGTTGGTTCAGCCTGTCCACGAGTGACTGGGCATCAACAGTCGAGTGGCGATAATGCAGCACAATGTTGTAGCCAGTGTTATGCAAGGTTTCGACAATTGCCGCACCGATGCGCCGCGCACCACCGGTTATTAACGCCACCGGTCGTGAAGGCGAACTTGGCTGTGTGGATGAATGATCTTGCATAATTTTTTAGTCTTTTATCTGGCTGCGTATGTCATAAATTTTGGCTAACCGTTGTTGATCCAGCTCGTCGCCAAAGGCTTTGCCTGTTAAACCTTTTTCTGCAATGGCTTTGAGATTAATCGACTGACAAACCTGTAGAATCCCGCGTAAATAATTCGCTTGTGGATAATTCGACAAGGTGGCATTGTCGCTGCGCGCAATCGCTTCGCAACATAATAAAAAATTTTCGAAACGTTGCGGACGCCGAAAAGCGTCGGTGCGAACCAATAAGTTCAATAATGTTTCCGGAGATTGGTCGCGCGCGTTATGGCAGAGAGGGTGAAATTCTGCCACGATTAAAGCCAATTCCCGATAATCTTTCGGTGCTGCGATGCGTTCGCAAATGTGGTGTATTGCAGACGATTTGCGTAAGTCATTGTCAGCACCTGCGCCGCTCTGCGCATTCAAGGAATGTAATAACGTGGCAAAGCGAACGATGGTTTCGGGACTGAGTTGACTGGCCTGTTGCAAACTCAGCAATGTATGCGAACCGGCATTACTATCACCTTGCTGGGCATTGTTAGCACCTTGGTGGATAGGTACAGCAAACAATCGATTCAGCTCAGGCAGGACTCGTGCGAGAGCGCCGCAATCGCGTAGCACCTGAATAAAAATATCGGGCGACCTTTCACCCAGTGCGCGTTGCATCTCCTTCCAGACCCGCTCCGCCACCAAGTGGTCTACCTCACCGCTGACAACCATCGCATGCATCAACGCCAGGGTTTCTTGTGCAACCCGAAATCCCAGGTGGTGATAACGTGCAGCAAAACGGGCGATGCGCAGAACGCGTACAGGATCTTCCGCAAAGGCGGGGGAAACGTGACGCAGGATCTTTTGCTCCAGGTCTTGCCGGCCATTGTAGGGATCAATGATATTGCCTTGCTCGTCCTCAGCGATGGCGTTGATGGTGAGATCCCGTCGGCGCAGATCCTCTTCCAGTGTAATGTCTTCCGCGCAATAAAATGTAAAGCCAGAGTAACCGTGACCGGTTTTACGTTCTGTGCGCGCCAGCGCATATTCTTCGCGAGTTTGTGGGTGCAGGAAGACCGGGAAGTCTTTGCCAACGGGTACGAAGCCTTGCTCTTCCATGATCTGCGGGTTGGCTCCGACTACGACCCAATCTTTTTCGCTGGAAGGGTAGCCGAGTAATTTGTCACGGACGGCGCCGCCGACCAAAAACGTTTTCATAGGGATTCAAGCTGCTAAACGTATGTGGAGCCAAACGCTGGCTCTTTCTATAGGGTGTCGGGCCACTCTACTGTAAGTATCCGGGAAATCCTAGTTGTTATCCTTACCGCTTTCCTTTAAAGTCATTGCTCATTTCATTCATCATTTATTGAATATGTCTGTCATTAAATCCGTTCTACGAATTCGCGCGCTGCATGTCGCCCTTGGGGTGGCACGCGCGGTATCGTTTGCGGAGTTTGATGAATAGTAGTAGTTAACACTTTTTCAACAAAGGCCGCAGCGAGATCTCCCTGCGGCCTTTTTTATTTTTGATAAGAAATTCCCGGGGCCAGCTAATCGCGTCGCTGCATAATGATAAGGAGCTTTATCGTGGCAGTTTTTTTGGCGTATGTTTTGATGGTGCTCATCTGGGCAACAACCCCCTTGGCTATTCAATGGAGTAGCGACAGTATCAGTTTTATTTCGGCTGCCCTGTCGCGCATGATGATCGCCGTGGCATTTGCATTACCGATTTTATTAGCGCTCCGTCGGCGGCTGTTCTCGCCCGGCGCCTGGAAAGTTTATCTGGCCGGTTCCATCGGCATTTTTCCCAATATGCCGGTGGTGTACTGGTCGGCCCAATTTATTCCGTCGGGATTGGTGGCGGTGATTTTCGCTATGTCGCCCTTCGTTACCGGGGTGCTGTCGTTGTTGATCCTGCGTGAAAATCCTTTCACGGTGCGGCGAGTTTTGGCTTTGATTATGGCGCTGGCAGGTTTGTCGGTTATTTTTTACGGCCAGTTGCGCATTGATCATCAGGGGCTCTACGGCATTGGTGGCATCCTGTTGTCCTGTGTGCTGTTCAGCTTCAGCAGTGTCTGGATGAAACGCCTTAATGAAAACACAGAAGCGTTTGCGCAAATGACGGGCTCATTATTGTTTTCATTGCCCGGCTTGGTATTCACCTGGTGGTGGCTGGATGGTCAGTTACCCGCAAGTATGTCGGATAAAACCCTGGGCGCAGTGGCTTATCTGGCGATCTTCGGTTCGCTATTAGGTTATACGCTGTTTTTCTTTATCCTGAAGCGCTTGTCCGCCAGTGTGGTGTCGCTGGTCACCCTGATGACGCCGCTTCTGGCGCTGTTGCTTGGTGTCTGGATCGCCGATGAGCGCTTTACCTTTCAGCTATTACTTGGCGCGGGTATGGTGATCCTGGCACTGCTGTTGTACATCGACACAGGATTGGTCCGACTATATAAAACATGCTCCAGTGCGATAAGTCGGTTGTGGGGCGAGATGTTTGCCCGTCAACCGCCTGCACAATTGCCTTGAGATCAAATGCCCGACTTCGGTCGGGCAGTCTCCTCCAACCCACGCGATTTTGTGCGCGATGCCAGTGTTTTAGCCTGTTAAACGGCATTTCTGTCAATTTTTATAGCTTTTTCGCCAGCCTTTATTGTTGAGCTCATCTTTTTGCCCGAAATTGGTGCTTTGCACCTGTGATGCAATCGATTTTATGCACCATTGTTGTGCTCCGTAGTGTTTTTTCTGTGGTATGCCATCTTGTATTCATCCTCTATCTTTTTGATTTACATATAAAAAACAAAGTTGGCTTGGTAACTGCAATATTTGGCGCAAGCTAGTTCGGAATCATATCGACAGCTGCCTCAATAAAGAAACAGCTTTACCAATACCTAAAACCTAGAGGAAGAACTCATGAAGATGAAACAAAAATTTTTAGCTGGTGCTATTGCTCTTACAGCTCTGGCTTCTACTGCTGTAATCCCGGCTGCCAATGCAGTTGAGGTTTCTGCATCGGTAGGTGCTTCTAACATGTACTACTGGCGTGGTTATGACCTGGGCGGCAGCGCTGCGATCATTGGTGACGTCAATGTCAGCTCCAATGGTTTCTTCGCAGGTGTGTGGGCGTCATCTGGTGATGAAGTATTGGGTAGTGAATATGACATCTACGCTGGATATTCAGGTAGCGCCGGTGATTTTAGTTACGGTGTAAGTTTTGTTTCTTACATTTATCCCAATCCTCAATCAGGTGATGTTGCCGAGCCAGTTAGCCCTGGCGATTACGTTGAGGTCGTTCCGTTTATTGGCTTTGGTCCATTCAAAGTCACCTACTATGATGCGATCAATGCCGATCATGATTCATTCTCTGAAGATTACAGTTATGTAACTGCCGAACTGAATTTCGAGAAATTTGGCCTTAAGTACGGTCAGCATATGCTTGATGATGCTGGTTCAGGCAGCATTGATGGCGTGTCTCACATCGACGCTACCTACAAATTCAACGACAAATTGAGTTTCACGCTGGGTCAAGTCGTTGATGACAACGATGGTGGTGCTCCAGACGAAACCAACTTTGTTGTAACCCTGTCTCTGCCGATCGAATAAGTTTAGCTTATTTATATTGTGTATTAAGGCAAGCGCAAGCTTGCCTTTCTTATTTCTGCAACGCGAATAGCTTTCTCTTTTTATTTTTCCTGTGAACATCCTTTGTTAAATCAGTATGATGAGCACCTTCCAAGGCTGTTATCCATCTGACATTTATTATTCAAGGGACACAGGAATCAAGATGACTTCATCCCAGCAGCGGGCTGATCGCCC
>CAMPIG010000101.1 GCA_946886255.1 uncultured Cellvibrio sp.
CATTGAAAGTATAGGGATAGACAATTTTTTTAATAAATATATATATCAGCCGGTGATAATAGATTTATCTAAACCAATATTTGTGCCTCTTCAAGATGAGCGTGATTTAAATATCGTGCAAGATTCTCCATTTAAAACTATGGATGAATTTGTTTCATTTTTAATTAAGACATACCCTAACCAAAAATTTTTAGTGCGCCCACATCCGAAATATCCTAAACCCTCTCTTTCCTTGTTTGATAATATAATAATTGATGATTGCAAAAAGCCGATGTTTGAGAGTCTTTTAAAGTGTAGCTTGGTGATCGGCATAAACTCGACTACATTATTAGAGAGCTCCCTTTTGGGCTATAAAGTCATTTCTTTTGGTGAAGGATTGGCTACAGGTACTGGTTTATTCTTGGATGCAGATATTGGGCGCCCCCCAAAAATTCCAGATGATGTGATGATAAATAAAGAGAAGATGATTGCAGTATTGTACCATCTTTTGTGTGTTAAACAGTTCTATAGAAATAACCTCGGAAATCCTATAGCTGTTATGAAGTCACCCATGTTTCAAGATCTGTTGAAAAATCTGAATTGGAACTCTATTTATAGATAGCTCATATTTTAATTAGTTAATGGTGAAAAGATGCACACAACGGCGTTGCAAAATGCTCAGAGATTTCATGAGACATATGTGCATGGAAGAAATGTCAAGGTTGTGGAAATCGGTTCACAAGATGTGAACGGTTCAATTCGAAATATTTTTAAAGAAGCTGAGAGCTATATAGGTGTTGATTTTGTCAAGGCGCCCGGTGTTGACCTAATCCTTGATGATCCCTATAAGATTCCTCTTTCAGATTGCTGTGCTGATATAGTGGTTTGTTCGTCCGTTTTAGAGCATTCTGAGTTTTTTTGGCTTCTGTTTCTAGAGGGAATGCGTATACTTAAAAATCATGGGTTATTTTTTATAAATGTTCCATCCAATGGGAGTTATCATAGGTATCCGGTGGATTGCTGGAGATTTTATCCTGATAGTGGACTAGCTTTAGAGCGGTGGGCAATTAGAAATAATTTTAGCGCTCTCTTGCTTGAATCATATATCTCTAATCAAGTAAAGGAGACTTGGAATGATTTTATTGGGATTTTCGTTAAGGATGTCTCTTGTGCCTCCATTTATAAAAAAAGAATTGTTGACTCTTTTAAGGATTATAGCAATGGTTACTCAAATCTGGACGTAGGAGTTAAAAATTTAAGTTACAAAACTGAAGATCAACTAAAAGCTAAGCTGCGGAACTCTCATGAGGGCCGCAATAAGAAGACTTGTAAAATAAGAAGAAATGATGATATATCTTTCTTTTTTGAATCTGGTTCTGATTTTGTTGGCATCTCGGGAAGAGAAAAGAGTTTTTTTGCAATACGTGGTTGGGCTATCCCCGACGATCCATCAGTTGTTCTAAATTTAGCTGTTCAAGAAGGTTCCATACTAAAAATATATCCTTTTAATGAGGCGAGAGGTAATGCTCTTCTTAATATTAAAGGGAATGAAGGTTTTATAACACACTCTCAATTGTGTGGTTTCAATTATTCTTTTGAGAGCTTTGAGCGTTTTCGGATAGGGTTTGAATATGACAGTAATATAACTTGGGTTCTGGGGTCGAGTGATACAGTAGACGATTGTTTAAAAATGTGAGCATTGCCTTTTTATATTTGATTGCCCGCCTGATAAGTTTCGAATTGTAGCCAATTATTTTGGGTTTAAAAACGTGTTTAGAAAAAAAGTAGATCATGAATGGTATCTGCGGAATAACCCTGATGTGGCTGCCAGCGGCATTCCCGCGGACGAACACTATAAGTATTTTGGTAAAGCCGAAGGCCGCCGCCCATGTCCTCCAACTACGCTGGAACGTCTTTACATGCGCTGCAGAGTCATACTCGCAGTTGGGCGTAAGGTCGCTCGAAGAGAGGGAGGAGTATGGAAGTTGCTGGCTTTGTCGTTTGGAATATTCAAACAAGAAGGGTTAAAAGGACTCAAACAGCGAATTTTATTTATCCACAATTCTGATAAAGCGCAAGAATCCAACAATGATTATCTTGCCTGGTTACGTTTAAATGATGCGGATCAGTGCGGCACGGATTTTCCTTCATCTGTGAAGATCAGTATTGTAATGGCCACATACAATACGCCGCCGCTCTTCCTTCAAAAAGCTATCGAATCCATTGTGCGGCAAACTTATTCTCGCTGGGAGCTTTGTATTGCAGATGATGCTTCCACAGACACGGACACTGTCGATTTTTTAAAACAATGTGAGAGCAAGGATTCACGCATAAAAATAGTTTATCGGAATACTAACGGCCACATCAGTGCGGCAACTAACACTGCATTGGAAATTGTTGGGGGCGACTATGTCGCGTTTATGGATCATGACGATGAACTTCATCCGGCTGCACTGGCGTACATTGCTCGAGCGATTGGTTTAAATCCATCCGCTGAACTCATTTATTCTGATGAGGACAAGATTGACGAATCAGGCAATCGTTCATCACCCTACTTTAAATCGAATTATAATTATGAGCTTCTGCTCAGTCAGAATATGATTTGCCATTTGGCTGTTTTCAAGCATAGTTTGCTTCAAAGGATTGGTGGCTTGCGTTCCGAGTATAATGGTGCGCAGGATCACGATTTGGTGCTTCGTGCGAGTGAGCATATAAAGCCTGAGCAAATAGTTCATATTCCTAAAGTGCTGTACCACTGGCGTATTCACGCCGCCAGCACGGCTGCCTCTACCACAGCGAAACCTTATGCCATAACAGCAGGGCGCAACGCGATTCAACATCATTTGGACAGAGTTGGTCTTGCTGCAGAGGTCTGTGCGCATCCGGATGTGTCATTTTGGCATCGCGTGAAATTCGCGCTTTCTGACCCAAAGCCGTCAATTGAAATCATTATTCCTACAAGAGATCGCATAGATCTTATGCGGATGTGTATTAATTCTATTCTTGATAGAACGTCATACATAAATTACACCGTTACGATTGTCGACAATGGCTCAATTGAGACTGAATCACTTCAGCAATTTGCCGAGTGGCAGAATGTTTCAAAAATAAAAGTTATTCGTGATGATTCGCCATTTAATTATTCGAAGCTGAATAATCAGGCTGTTCAGCAAAGCGCGGCGGACTATATCTGTTTGTTGAATAATGATATTGAAATTCTGTCGCCGGATTGGTTGGAAGAAATGGTTTCTCACGCCTCTCGTCCAGGTGTTGGTTGTGTCGGTGCGCGTTTGTGGTATCCGGACGACAGATTACAACATGGTGGGATTATCCTAGGTATTGGTGGTGTAGCAGGGCACTCACATAAGTATCTCGCAAAAGGTCAGGCGGGGTATTTTGGCCGAGCCGTTTCATTGCAGGCGGTTTCCGCCGTTACAGGCGCCTGCCTGGTGATAAAGCGGAGTATTTATAATGAAGTAGGTGGTCTTGATGAACAGATGAAGGTCGCCTTTAACGATGTAGATATTTGCCTTCGTGTACGGGAGGTGGGCTATCGAAATGTCTGGACGCCATTTGCGGAAATGTATCACCACGAATCTGCAAGCCGTGGACAAGAAGATAGCCCGGAGAAAGTGGCTCGTTTTAGAGCTGAAGTGAAGTTCATGCAGGATCGTTGGGGCGACAAGTTAAAACAAGATCCTTATTATTCGCCTAACTTGACGTTACAGCACGAAGATTTTTCCTTGGCTGAAACATCCCGATTTACGTTGAATTAATCAATGCGCAAGATCATCGCAGTGATAGTGACCTACCATCCTGACGCGGTTCAATTATTGCGCTTGATCGAGGTGGCAGCAGGGCAGGTGGATCAGGTCTTGGTTATTGATAATGCCACGCCGGGGTTCACCTCATCGGCATTTGCTTTGTCTAATGTTCAGGTTCAGGTAAATCATCAGAATCTTGGTTTGGCAGCGGCTTACAACCAAGGGGTTGAGTTTGGTCGCGCGCATGGGGCTTCTCATATTCTTTTGTTTGATCAGGATAGCTGCCCTTCGCCAACCATGGTTAAAGAACTGGTGGATGCATGGGTGCAGGCAGAACAACGCGGCCTTCGTGTCGCTGCTGCAGGCCCCAATTACACGGACGCGAAGGGCCATTACCAGTCGCCATTTGTGAAGATTCAAGGGCTTAAACTGGTCAGGGTTTCGTGCGGGCAGGGTGAGACCGTTGAGGTGGATCATTTGATTTCCTCGGGCTGCCTCATCAGCATGGAAGCGATTAATGATGTAGGGGCTTTCGAAGACCAGCTATTTATTGATTATGTAGATACCGAGTGGTGCTTGCGTGCCAGGCATCACGATTATGCTTTATTGGGGGTTGGGGCTGCTGATATGGAGCACGACTTGGGAGAAAGCTATCTCACGGTATTCAACCGCCGCGTTCCATCTCACTCACCTTTGCGCCATTATTACCTTGTCCGTAACGGTTGCTGGCTGATTAGCCGCCCTTGGGTTGGTTGGCGCTGGCGGTTTATCGATTCCGTGCGTTTATTCAAAATTCTAGTGGTATTTTCCGTGTTTTCTGTTAACCGGTACCAACATTGCCGCATGATGGTTGTAGGGCTGTTCCATGCTGTCAGAAAAAGAATGGGCAAGCTGCCTACATAGCTTGCCTTGAAGCCTTTCCCCTATGAGGCTTAGTTTCAGTTTGCTAAACTTCGCCACTTTCCCCGCCTTACCCGCACTAACATTTTTAACATTGTGTAACGTCCACGTCTGATAAGATCGATGGGATTTTTATAATAGGGTTGTTGCTTTGAATAATATACCGCTTGTTGTTGATCTTGATGGAACATTAATTTGGTCAGACCTCTTGGTCGAGTCAGGTTTTGCGCATCTTAGGCAAAACCCTCTGCGTCTGTTCGAGATGGTGGGATGGCTCCTGAAGGGGAAGGCCGAACTCAAATTGCGATTGGCGGAGCGAGTGGAATTAGATGCCTCTACCTTGCCCTACGTGCCGGAAATAGTTGATTTCATTACCAAAGAGCGAGAAACCGGCCGAAAAATTGTTTTGGCAACTGCCAGCCATAAAACCTACGCTGACCAAATTGCTGAACACCTCGGGCTTTTTGATGAGGTGCTGGCCACCGACGCGGAGGTAAATCTTACCGCGCTGAATAAAGCTGATCGATTGGTTGCACTGTATGGAAAGGGTGGGTTTGATTACATGGGTAATTCCATGGACGATCTTTCTGTGTGGCCGACCTGCCGCAAAGCTATTGTGGTTAATCCAGAAGTAGGAGTGCTTACCCAGGCTAAGGATATCGGCAATGTGGATACCGTTATCCAGGCAAAGCCCTCAGTGTTTAAATCACTAATCAGAGCGCTTCGTCCGCATCAGTGGGCCAAAAATGCGCTGATATTTGTTCCGTTATTAGCGAGCCATCAAATCACTGATGTAGCGAAGCTCCTTGATGGCTTGATTGCATTTATTTTATTTGGATTGTGTGCATCGAGTGTGTATTTATTAAACGATCTGCTCGATGTGCAGGATGACCGACATCATCCAACCAAGCGTTTTCGCCCTCTTGCCTCTGGTGCGCTTTCTATTAAGACGGGTGTGATTCTCTTCCCCTTCTTATTGGCCGTATCCTTTATCGGTGCTTATTTATTATTGCCTTTGAATTTTGTTTGGGCGTTAGCTGCATACTATGTGTTAACGGTCCTTTATTCGTTTTCGCTAAAACGAGTTGTCGTGGTGGATGTCATCGTATTGGCTGTGTTGTATACGATGCGAATGATCGCGGGTACCTTTGCCTTTGAGGTTTCTCTCACCTTCTGGATGCTGGCTTTTTCGATGTTTATCTTTCTCAGTCTGGCGTTGGTTAAACGTTATACCGAGTTGGCGGAGGCGCGTAGTATCGGTAAGCTTGAAAAGGCCCGAGGGCGAGGGTATTACCCTGATGACCTTGAAATGATTTCCTCTTTAGGTGCGGCGGCGGGTTATTTATCTGTCATGGTGCTTGCCTTATATATTCAAGATAATGCCACGGTTTCTCTCTATTCTTATCCGCAGATCATATGGTTGGCATGTCCTATTCTGCTGTTCTGGATCAGTCGAGTATGGCTACTCGCTCATAGAGGGCAGATGCACGACGACCCTGTTGTCTTTGCCATTAAAGACAGGGTCAGTATTGGCATAGGTCTTCTCTTTGGTCTGATATTTTGGTTGGCGGTATGACAACTCCTACTGTTCAATCCTGGGGGCGTTACCCTAATCTCCCACAAGCTGCACATGTCGTTGAATGGAGAGATCGATTACCCTCTCTATTCAATCAACTGATAACACAGCATGAGATCACATTGCCCTATGGTAACGGTAGAAGTTATGGAGATAGTTGCCTCTCATTGTCAGATCACGTAATAAATGTACGTGGCTTAAATCGGTTTATTGCTACAGATTGGGAGAATGGGGTAATAGTCGGCGAAGCGGGTGTGACTCTGGAGGAGATACTCAAAGTGAGTATTCCTCGCGGTTGGTTTTTGCCCGTTACACCAGGTACCAAGTTTGTCACCCTGGGGGGCGCAATCGCCAACGATGTTCACGGCAAAAATCATCACGTGAGAGGAACCTTCGGTAGCCATGTAAAACGCTTTGGCTTGCTAAGATCGGATGCGCCCGCATGCACATGTTCCAGCCTGGAGAATCAAGCGCTATATAAAGCCACTATAGGTGGACTTGGCCTCACCGGGATTATTGACTGGGTAGAACTCCAATTAATCCCTATTGAGTCCAGTCAGATCGCAACAACAACAATCCGCTTTAACTCACTTGAGGAGTTCATTCAGTTATCGAATGAATTGGATCATCAACATGAATATTCGGTAGCCTGGATCGACTGTGCGGCCAAGGGTAAGGCGATTGGACGCGGTGTATTTATGGTTGGCAATCATTGCCCATCAGGTGAATTGATTGTTCATTCGCCCAAAAAGTGGAATGTTCCGCTTACGCCGCCAATCTCTGCTATCAATCAATTAACACTGAATATATTTAATTATTTGTACTTCCATAAGCACTCCGCTGATCGTGTTTTTTCGCTCTCGGATTATGATCCTTTTTTTTATCCGCTCGATAGTATCTCAAACTGGAATCGCATCTATGGCCCGCGAGGGTTTCAACAGTATCAGTGTGTTGTACCCGGCGATAATGCGCAGTCGTCAATTCACGAGATCTTGAAAACTATTTCTTCTACAGGCTGCGGCTCATTTCTCGCAGTTCTTAAGCGATGTGGTGATGTCCCATCGCCCGGATTAATGTCTTTTCCGATGCCGGGTATCTCTCTTGCTCTGGATTTTGCACAATCTTCGTTTGTTATTGAGAAATTGTTTCCTGCGCTGGACCTTATTGTAAGAGAAGGAGGTGGGCGTATTTATCCCGCCAAAGATGCTCACATGTCAGCTAAAGATTTCCAGTCTTATTATCCGCAATGGGAAGCGTTGAACAGTTTACGGGACCCACATATCTGCTCACATTTTTGGAAGAGAGTGACCTCTGT
Organism: uncultured Cellvibrio sp.; assembly: GCA_946886255.1. Next base: position 7,535 of record CAMPIG010000101.1, read on the forward strand.
ATGAAAAAAATTCTTATCGTCGGTGCCACTTCTGCTATGGCAAGAGCATATGCTCGAATCTGGGCAGAAAAGCAAGCGAGCTTTTTTTTAGTGGCGCGAGATGAGGTTAAGCTGCGGCAAACAGCAGATGATTTGACTGCTCGTGGTGCTTCTTCTGTATTTACTCATGTTTTGGACATGACAAGCGTCAGCGAACATGGAGTAATGTTAGATCTTGCTTTTGAAAAACTATCGGCCATAGAAATCGCCTTGGTCGCCCATGGTACTTTGCCCGACCAGGCGGCATGTCAGGCCAGTACATCAGAAGCGTTGAATGAGTTTGCTGTCAATGGCACAAGTACCATTGCGCTACTGACTGAATTGGCGAACAAGTTTGAACAGCAACATTTCGGCACTATTGCTGTAATTACTTCTGTTGCTGGTGATAGAGGGCGACCCTCAAATTACCTATATGGCGCAGCGAAAGTGGCAGTCTCAACATTTTGTGAGGGTTTGCGGGCGAGATTGTTTAAGGCTGGCGTTCATGTTGTGGATATCAAGCCAGGTTTTGTTGATACACCAATGACCCATGGGCTTGACTTACCAAAAGCCTTAGTGGTCCCACCGGAAACTATTGCCGGTTATATTGATAATGCGATCAATAAAAAGAAGAATGTTGTCTACGCACCTTGGTTTTGGTTTTGGATAATGCTGATTATTCGCTCTGTTCCGCAGTTTATTTTCAAAAAGTTGAGCATTTAAAATGATTCGCATACTGAAGATATCAATACTGGTATTCTTTGTTCTCTATATTGTTCTTGCGATTATAGGTGGAATTCTATCTTATTCTCCTGTGCCATTTTGGGATATGTGGAACGGGTATCTTGATTTCTATGTAAAGGCGAGCCTAGGGGATTTGTCAGTGTGGTGGGGACAGCACAATGAGCATCGAATTGTGCTGTCCCGAATTTTATTTTGGATCGACAATTACTTTTTTAATGGGCGATCGGTTTTTTTGATCATTTTTAACTATTTATTAATTGTTGGTGCCTGTCTAATTTATAGGAAGATAATACTAATTAAGTTTAATGAACAGTATGCCGAGCTCAGCTTCTTATTGAGTCTTGTAGTTTTTTGTTTATTATTTTCCTGGACACAAAAAGAAAACATAACTTGGGGTTTTCAATCCCAGTTTTTCTTGGCTCAAATATTACCATTGTTGGCTTTTTTTCTTCTGTTTCATGCAGTAAGAAAAAGATCTGTAGGCTTTTTCATTTTGGCTTGCTTTATAGGCTTTTTAGCTAGCGTCTCAATGGCCAATGGGGTGATTACACTACCACTGATGCTGCTTCTGGGATTGCTAATGCATCTTAATCTAATGAAAATTTTTATTCTGGCGACTTTGTCAGTGTCATCTATTACGCTCTATTTTCATGGCTATGTATCGCCTCCGGGACATGGGTCATTTAGTTCTGCGCTATCTTCTGAGCCCTTGTTGGTCGTTCAATATGTTTTGCTTTATCTTGGGGCTCCTTTCTATTATCTGACAGGAAAAGGGGCTCTTTCTCAATCGGTTGCGCAGTTAAGTGGACTGTTTCTTATAATTAGTAGCGCTTATTTCTTGATTAAGTCGATTAAGTCTAACCAATATGTGAACATCAATTATGTTTTATTAATATTTATATTATATGTTGGTGGGACCGCCGTAGGGACTGCGGGGGGGCGTGCAATATTTGGGATTGACCAAGCCTTAGCTGGTCGATATATGACACCGGTACTGATGGCATGGATTGCCTTAACGCTACTCTCTATTGAATATTTGAAGCGTTTATACGCTAAAAGACCAACAGCCGTTTTAGTTGTTTTATTGCTCATTCAAATAGCCTTGTTCCCCTCGCAGCTTCATGCATTAGATGATCACACAGATACTCATTTTCAAAAAATGATAGGTGGTTTGTCTTTAGAATTGGGTGCGCGAGATGGAAATAAAGTTGGGACTATTTTCCCATCTATGGAATGGGCGCTTCAGATTTCTCATGCCGGATCAAAGAATAATGTTTCTATTTTTTCGCATCCTCTGATAAGAGATGTTGGTGAAAGGTTGGGGGCGAAATTAAATGAAGTTCCCTCAGATATTTGTCAAGGCGCTTTAGATGAGGTGAGGTCCTTACCAAGTGATAATTATTTTATAGCAATGAGAGGTTGGTTGTTCGACCCTCTCTCATATGAGTCATTGGGCTCTGCATATTTAATAGATTCACAACAAGATGTTGTTGGTTATGCTTTACTTGGCGGGCCAAGGCCCGACGTTAAAATAGCAGTTCACGAAAAGGCTGAGCATTCGGGTTTCGAAGGTTATGCTATTTCAGATCGCACCTCTGGAAAGTTAAAGCTAGTTTCTAGCACTTGCTATCTCCCGGTTACTTTTCCAGACTTGCCTTATGTAGTTCGTGATGAATCTTTCGGAAATGACCTAAACGTGATCAAGTCAGATTCAGTTGCCGATGTTGGTGGTTGGATAGGATCTGATTATTATCGTTCTCATCATCCTGAATTAAATGTTTATGGCACATTTGTAAGCAGCGACAGTGACGTTGGTAAGATAAAGCTGGTGATAAAGAATGGTGATTCAATTTATTATCGATCAGGGCCATCACCCATAGGTCAACGTATAACAATAGATAATTCTACTTATAATCTTCCGCTCGCTAATGAGTGGGTGTTGCTTACTTTAAAAATCAAAATAGAAGGTGCTCAAGAGGTAATTTTGGAAGATTCAGGGAGCGAATGGGGGCAGTGGTCCGCAATTGCAGTTAGGAGGTTGGACAATGCGGTTGATTAATTTTTCTGAATGGAATGTCAATAATTGGAGATTTAAGCTAGCTTTTGTGCTGCTTTGTTTTCTGTTGTTGTTTTTGCGTCGACCCATGGAATTTCTTGCACCATATGTATGGGCGGAAGACGGAACCTGGAATATTCCTCATTACCTGGATTATGGCTTTTGGTCGCTATTTCAGCCAGTTCAAGGCTATTTAATATTGCCATCAAAAATAATTACGGCCATTTCTTTAAAAATAAGTTTCATTCACTACCCGGCGATAAGCATATATCTTTCTGCTCTTTTTTCTGTGCTATGTCTTTATCTCATTGCTTATGCGCCTACTTTGCTGCGCTACAAAGTTCTATGTGCGCTAGCTACTATCCTAATCCCTTCGAATCCAGAGGTTTTCGTTTTGCCCCTCTATAGCTTTTGGTGGGGAACCTTGTTAATTTTTTTAGCGTTGCTATGGAACACTGAGCAGCGAAGCAGTTATCTAAGGTATTTTTGCATTGGTATCGCCGGCCTCTCTTCACCTGTTGTTATTCTTTGTGCCCCGCTTTTTATTCTAAGGACATATTTCTATAGGTATCGCATTGAAGTATTTAGTACGTTGTTGGTTATAGTTCTCTCAGCTATCCAAGCATATTTTGTTTTTACAAAAGCCAGTATGACCAATGTGGGTCTTTTGGATGTTCTCAGAGACCTGATCTCTATTCTTTCGAAATTCGTCGGACAATTTTTCTTCAGAAAAATAAGTGCTCCTGCGGATACAATCCTGATGTTTGTAGTGGTTTCGTTTTTGTCGTGGTCTTGGTATCGAAAAAGAAAAGAACTGGGCTTTCCTTTTTTTCTGATTGTCTGTTTGTACGCTGTGGTAATTTTTTCGACTGTGAAACGTGTCCCTATTGAGTTAATAGACCCACACACGGCGGGACCAAGGTACTTTTTTTATCCTTTTGTCCTCTTTTCTTGGGCATTGATTTGGCTCTATTCTGTATCGAAAGATAGTCGTGCCGCTAGATACATTTTTTGGTTTCTGTGTTCCTGTGCTTTGCTGAATTCTACAACGAAATTTTATCGATTAAGTGAGTCACCTAATTGGCTTACTGAGATTGCATACTGTATTAACAGCAGCGTTTATCATTTCCCTATTAATCTGGATGGGCAAATGCACAATCTTTGGCGCCTACAGCTAAGCAAAGATCAATGTGCCTATTTGATTGATCAAAGCTTCCTTGATAGTGAACGAGATTTAAAAAAGTTTCCTTCTGAATATGTAAATTTTAATTTCTCCGATTTTAATCCATTATTGATTTCATCCCTAGATAAGTTTGAGATAGTTAATGGTAGTTGGGGTATGAATACGTTGCCTGCGGAGGTCACTAATACATTTGGTGCGCAAATGTTAAGTTCATGGGTGGGTAGTGATGCATTTACTGGTCAGCACAAAGTAGTCATTGATGCTCTCGGGAAGGTAGTGCGGATCGCCTATCTGACTGGTCCAGTTTCAAATAACCAAAAGATTCTTGTTGCTGAGGCCGATAGCCAACAAGTTGTGCTATCAGTTTATCTAAAGAAATCGGATTCTCTTGCCATTCTAGATTTTGAAGTCGAAGAAGGTAAGCGTTATGAAATAGTGCTTATGGATTTAGGGCGAGGCTGGGGTGAATGGTCCGCTATTTTTATTCCTGAATAATTT
>CAMPIG010000102.1 GCA_946886255.1 uncultured Cellvibrio sp.
GTATGCTCCCTCAACGAGTCCAACATGAAGGAATCGCTTATGGACCGCCTGCATGCCGCGGTGCATGAGGAGTACCCCGAGGAGTTTACTTATTCCGCAGGCTGGAAAAATTACCAATACGATATTTTTCTTGAAGCGCGCCAGCACCGGCTGGGTCACGACCTGGACACTAAAGGCAAACCCTACGCAGTCTCCGAGTACGGTGACTGGGAATACTACGCGATGAACGCCGGGTTAAATCAGGATGACTGGCAAGACCTGAAACAGGCTGACCGGTCCAGTCGCCAATTGTTGAGCGACGGTGAAAAGCGTTTGCAGCAGCAAGCAGCCAACGTCTCCGAGGCTCACAACGACAACCTCAATGTACCTGCATTCGCAGACGGTTACTGGGTGATGTTCGACTACAATCGCGGCTACGCGGATGACCTGGAAGCATCCGGTGTCATGAGCATCGATCGCCTGCCCAAGTTCAGCTACTATTTCTTCCAAAGCCAGCGCGCGCCCGACGCTTATGCCGGTCCGCTGGCGGGCGGTTACATGGCTTATATTGCCAGCCACTGGACGGCTGACTCGGCCTTGAACTTCAAGGTCTACAGCAATGCAGAGGCGGTGGACTTATACCTCAACGGCAAGAAACTAGCGCAGGGAAAACGTAGCGGCAGCTACAGCAACTTAACCTATGCGCCCTTTGAGTTTCATCTGGAGGCGTTCAGCCCCGGTACGCTGGAGGCACGCGCGCTGGTTGATGGTAAACAGGTCGCCAGGCACCGCGTGACCACACCGGGCGAACCGGCGAAAATCACAGCGTGGCTGGACAAATCCGCCGTGGCACCCCAAGCCGGGGTAAACGATGTGGTGTTCGTCTATGCCCAATTGCAGGACGCGCAACACCATAACAGCCGGGTAAATGGTGAAGCTGTTTTATTCGAAGTCCGTGGCGATGCTGAGTTAATATCGCCCGCCACTGTTTTCACCGAGGACGGTACGGCGGCAGCGCTGGTGCGTTTGGGCAGTGATATTGGTTCCGTGCGCGTATCGGCTTCAGCAAAAACAATAAGAGAGTCCAGTGTCGTGACAATAGGTAAACATGCATCGTCCATATCTACCGCGCCCGACGGCCGCTAACATCAGCAGGTTCATGCAATGTCCTTGAGTCCGGCGGGAAAACTCGCGCTGGGTTTGGGCTATTTCACGCAGTTTTTTGCGGCCCAAGGCATCTATATTCTCGCGGTGCCCTACTATCAGATGACATTAGGGATCGACCCTTTCCTGCTCGGACTGGCGATGACCCTGCCCTTGTTGTTGGCGGGAAGCCTCGGGCCATTAGCTGGTTACACGTCCGATAATTTCCACAGCCGCTGGGGCCGGCGCAGACCGTTTATTGCGGCCAGCGCACTGGCCCTATGCGTGAGTTATGGGTTGGTGTGGATGGTGCCGCAAGGCTGGTCGACTCTGGCTCAGTTCTGCTACTTCAGCATAGCCGTGGCATGTTTTTATATCGCAGGCGTAATTTACAGCGTAAGCCTGCGCAGCTTCACCTATGAGCAGGCGGAGGGTTATCACCAGCGCACAGCGATCATGGGCTTCGTCGCTTACTTTGAGAAAGCGGGTTCGCTCATCTATCAGTGGGCCTTTCCTTTGGCGCAGCTGGCGGTTTTTGGAAGCGTCGTCATCGGCATCAAATACGTTGGCTGGGGAATCGGTATCGGGATATTTGCACTGCTCGGCATATTGCCGGCGCTGTTTATTCGTGAGGAGGGCACGGCCCGCACCGCCCATGTGCGCGCACCATTTTTGGACAGTATGGGCTTCGTCTTCAGAGATCGCGAGATGTGCATTCTGGTGGCGGTAATCCTGGCGGTGATGGGCGGATCTGCCTGCGTCGCCACAATGGATTACTACTTGCTTGTCTATTACGTCAACGGCGGCGACCTGCAACAAGGGGCCGTCTGGAAGGGCGTACTCTCTACCGCCTTTGCCGTGGTGGGTATCGCTTACGTACCGGTGGTGACGCGGCTCTCGTATCATTGGGGCAAGCTGCAGACGCTTCGGCTGATACTGGTGGTGAATGCCTTGGGCGGGCTGGCCAAATGGTTCATCTACGTACCCGGCACAGAATGGCTGGTGGTGTTTGATGCGGTGCTGTGCAGTGCGACGTGGACGGCCATGGCCGTGCTCGTGCCCTCCATGATTGCCGACCGAAGTGCGTCGGCAATCCGGGAAAGCCTGCACTGTAAAGCCGGGGTGTATGCCTCGGTGCAGAACCTCGCCATTACGGTGGCGACCGTCATGGTGTTATTGGGCTACGGACTTTGCCTGAACCTCGTGGGCTTTGAAGCGCCACTTGGCGGCAATCAACCTGAAGGGACGATCTTTGCCATGCGGGTTATCCTGTCGGCAGGTACTATAGCCTTCAGCGTACTGGCACTACTTGCTCTCCTGCACTATCGCGGCGGCAAAACGGGAACAGAACATCTGCAAGCGTAATCAACAATGCGGGGCATATTGGAGTAAAAGGCATGGTAACGATTAAAGACGTGGCTCGCGTGGCTGGCGTATCGACGGCGACCGTATCGCGCGTGGTTCATGACGGCGGGCAAGTCGGCGAAGCGTGTCGCCAGCGAGTGAAGAAAGTCATCAAAGAATTGGGCTACCGGCCGAATGTCAACGCGCGCGCTTTAGTCAACAACAGTAGCAGCACCATCGGCGTGGTGACGCCAAAGCTCTCGATGACATTTTTTGGTTGCCTGGCGTCCGGCGCGGAAAAAGCCGCGCGCAAAAAGGGCTTGAAGCTGCTGATGAGCAACTCCTTGTATGAAACAAAAACAGAATTGAATGCGATCGAATCGCTACGCGAGCACAGCTGCAATGCCATCCTCCTGCACAGCGAATATTCTGACGAAGCAACGTTGAAAGACCTGGCGGAAAAGATTCCGGGCCTGGTCATCATCAACCGCTACCTTCCCAGCCTGGCGAGTCGCTGTGTGTGGCTGGATAACGTGTCCGGTGGACGGCAGATTGCTGAGTACCTGATCAATCGCGGCCACACACAATTTGCTGTAGCCACCAGTGTGTATCAAAACAGCGACCCTCAACTGCGGTTGAAGGGTATGAATGAGGCGCTGGACGAAGCTGGATTAACCCTTGACTCGTCCAACGTTGTAGCGTCTACCGCGAATATGGAGGGTGGTGAAGAGGTCGTCGCAAAATTATTGGCCAGCGGAGCGAAATTTACGGCGCTGGTGGCATATAACGATCTGATGGCGGTAGGCGCCATTAATGCACTGCAAGATGCCGGTGTGCGCGTGCCAGAAGAGGTGTCTGTTGTTGGTTTTGATAATCTTTATGTCAGCAAAGCGTGTCGCCCGCACCTCACAACCATGGCGTATCCCATCGAAGAGATGGCCGAATATGCAGTCAATCTTGCCATCACGCTGAGCGAAGGTCCGAAAGAGCCGATGCGCAATACCCATCTTTTTTTGCCCACACTCGTCGAACGAAATTCAGTGATGGATCTGCGCAATATCAACAAGACGATTGCCACCGCGTCATAAGCATTTGTTACGCGAGAGGCATCGCGGCATGATGCGGCGATGCCTTGAACGCGTCAGTTATTTGCCCAATCGCTACCCTCTTTGGTACGCCGCCATTCAAAATATTGGTTAAGCACATTAAGCGCTTTTTCATCGGGCACTGAACCCACTTTCGGTTGTTGTTGGAAGTACATCACCTTGTGAGACCTGGGCGTAAACGCCGGCCATTCAGGAACCCCTTTGCCATTCGGATCACCGAATTTTGCGAAATTGGTCCAGTAGGTTGCCATGGCTTCCGAGATGAGTGGATCGGATTTCATCGCGGCCGGGTGGCTTGGGTCGAGGTGCTGAAAAACATAGGCAACATCCTGGCCGTGAGGCGAACCCTCACCATACTTCGGAGAATCTTTCGGATAATCCGGATGCTGATCAAAATAATAAAAATACACGGGCGCCTTGCCGTTTTTGGCTTGTAAGCGCGCCCAGCTCCAGGTGTGCCAGCCGAACGCTGCATCTCGAATCAGATTACGCGCCGAGCGCGTAATCTTGTCTTCAGGAACGGCATAGGCTTGCATCAATGGCGGCGCGAATTTTCCGAAGCGCGTTTTTATACCCTCAACGAATTGTTTCGGGTCGGGATTCCACACGAAGCTGGCGCCCTCATCCGAGTTATAACCCACCAATATGGGTACATCGTTGAACTTCCCTTGTTCGTACAAACGATATTGATCATCGGGAATCACATGACCGTCGACGATTGGCCAACCACCTGGCATTGTCCATTGTTGCGGGACGAATTTTTCCGCGGGCAACTTGCGTAATTCCGTAATCGATTTCGCATTGAAAGTTTTAACGTAATTAACACCGTCCGCTTCTGCTTGTTGCAGCGTCTTCATATTTTCGCCTGGAAAGGTTTGGGTACGAGTAGGGCCAAAAGAGCCACCGCTTTGCGATATCGCCCCATGAAACAAACCTTTCGCCAAAGGAGATGCCGATAACATGCTGACCGAAATACCACCGGCGGACTCACCAAAAATGGTGACTCTGTTTGGATCACCCCCAAACGCAGCGATATTTTTTTGAATCCATTTCAATGCCGCGATTTGATCCAGTAAACCGTAATTCCCGGACACCTTGTCCGGGCTTTCGGCACTTAACTCCGGATGCGCTAAAAAACCCAGCTGCCCTACGCGATAAGCAATTGAAACCAGTACGACGCCTTTGTTGGCCAAGTCAGTGCCGTCAGTAACCGGGCCAGCGGTTGTGCCAAAACTAAAACCGCCGCCGTAAATCCACACCAGCACGGGCAGCTTTTCAGTCGATGATTTTGCTGGCGTCCACACGTTGAGATACAAACTGTCTTCACTTTTGCCTGATGGTGGATCGCCCCCTTGCATGGGCGACGGTGCGTACTCAGTTACCTGTTTAACGCCAGCCCATTTTTCGGCTGGCTGCGGTGCTTTCCAGCGCAATTCACCCACCGGTGGTTTGGCGAAAGGAATACCTTTAAAGACGGCAAGGTTATTTTCGAGTTGCCCCTGCAATATTCCGTGCTCCACCGTCACTCGGTCCAGCCCTTTAGCTGGGGCCGCGGTGGTATTGAACCCCCATAGCGATAGCAGTAACACGCAGATAATGTGGATAGGTTTTTTCATTGGAGCATCTCCCTGTTTGATTTCCGTAGGTCACATAATATTTTCATTTATGATTTTTAATCTTCATCGTCCAACCAGGATAATGTTGTAAGTCCTGCGTCATAAACAGATCAGCAAATTTACTCTGATTTTTTAATTGGCATTGGCCATCTCTCGGTTAAATGGAACTAGACGAAATTCGTAGCGGTAGACAGCGGCTGGAATCAGGTATTGCTTGAGCGGCAGAGCACCCCAGGAATTGTCACCACCCACGCCCATTTGTTTCCAGTCGATATTCACGCTCACTAAGGGCTTGGGTTGCAGTTCCTTACCGTGCAAACGAACTGCTTTACGATCGTGTTCAAGATCCGACTGCAGCAATGGTAACGCAGAGATGCTGAGTAGAGGTTTTCCCTTGATCTGCAATCCTCTGCCTTTTTCGTTCATGAGGGTCATCCATCGCACATCGGTTTTATTACCGGTTTCCTGTGGTCGAGAATAATCATGATATTGCGCATCTACATGGGCACTGTAGCGGCCAATTGCCGCACCGGTATTGCGGTCCTGGTAATTCTCATGGGGACCGCGTCCGAACCATTGCATGTGTTTGTACTGGCCGTTAAGCACTAGGTTCATTCCCACTCTCGGCATGTAGGGCAAACCCTTCTTCAAAGGTACAACTTTTGCCGTGATCGTTATTTCCCCTGAGGGATTGATCTCATAGTTTGTATAAAATTTGGCAGTATCTCCGCCAAGCCGATGAGTAGTGGCTACGATTACCTGATTAGAATCACGAGCCTTGTGTTCAAACTCAACCAATTCAGTCGTCTCAGTCGCGGTCTTCCAGGTTAAATCCTTGAGCAACCAGGCTGCATCATTGTCGGTCGGGGCACGCCACAGGTTGGGCGATAAGCCTTTGATCAACAGCTCCTCGCGATCAGTTTTATAGGACACCATCTCGCCGCTCTTCTTATCGAACGTTAGCGAGAAATTGTCGCCCGTGATTAACAGTTGATTGTCGATAGCGTCAACCGTGATTTGCTTTCCGAGCTGTGGAGCCACATCGATTTCGGTTGCTGGCCGCAACAGGAACTGATCCCAGGCAACCACATGATTTTTGTCCAGCAACGGGATCGCACCTGCTTTAGCGCGCGCTTCGATAGTGAGGTGGTACTCGGAGCGCGGGTCTACCTCGTAGTTGCTCACCGGCACGCGGAATTTTTCCCGTTGCCCCGGCGCTGTGCTCATAGTCGGCAATGGGCCTGCTTTAATTTGAGCCCCGTCTTTCAGCAAGCGCCACTGAAAATTAAATGCATCGGCGGTGAGAAAGTTGTGGCGGTTCCACAGCGTGAACTCGAGCGCTTTCACATCTACGGCTTCGAACTTGAGCGGCTGGTACACCTTCTTAACTTCCCAAGCATGGGGGTTTAGTGTGCGGTCAGGCTGGATCAAGCCATTGGCGAGGAAGTTGTCCGAATGCGGCCGGGGGCTTTCACCAAAGTCGCCACCATAGGCGAATATTTCCACACCCTGGGCGTTCTTCATGTACAGCGTTTGGTCGACCCAATCCCAGATAAAACCACCCTGAAGCTGCGGGTAGCGATAGATCACATCCCAATACTCCTGAAGATTACCACCACTATTGCCCATGGTGTGGGCGTACTCGGCCTGAATCATCGGCTGTTTCGGATTGCTTTCGGCGTAGTCGATCATCTCGTGAATGAAGTCATACATGGGGGTGTAGATGTCCACGTAATCAAGCGGCGCATGGCCGTCCACCGTACCCCAGCCTCCATAAGTCACCGGGCGAGAGGGATCATTTTGCTTCACCCAGGCGGCACTTTTCTCGAACGCAGGCCCCAGCCCCGCCTCATTGCCGAGGGACCACAGGATAATTGAGGGATGATTTTTATCCCGCTCCACCATGTTGGCGACCCGGGCCAAATGCGCCGCTTCCCATTCAGGGCGATAGCCCAGGTGATAACGCTCGCGAGCGCCGGAGTCCGTTTCTGCCGCTTTATTCCCCGTATCCATATACTCATGGGACTCAATGTTGGCCTCATCCAGCACATACAGGCCGTATCTGTCGGTCAACTCGTACCAGCGCGGGTCGTTGGGATAGTGGGCTGTGCGTACCGCGTTGATATTCAGCTGTTTCATCAGCTGAATATCACGCTCCATACTTTCCAGTGTTAGCGCTTTACCGGTACGTGGATCATGCTCATGTCGGTTAACACCACGGATGATCACCGGTTGTCCGTTCACCAGAAACTGGCCGTTTTTCATCTGCAAGTTGCGAAAGCCGACGTTGCGCTGGATGACCTGGGTCTCGCCATTGACCTCGGCGGTGATGGTCAGCTGATACAGGTTAGGCGTTTCTGCCGTCCAGGGTCGAACGGCTTTAACGACTCCTTCAAATTCAACGCGACTATCACGTCCGGCAGGCACAGCGCGGGTTTCTTCAAAAACCGGCTTTCCGTCTGCACTCAAGAACACGCTCACCGATGCTGGCGCGGCCTCCACCACCACTCCCGCGAACTCCACCTCCAGACCGAACACGCCATCCTGATACTGGTTAGTCAGATCACCGGTCACGGTAAAGTCGCGCACATGAGTAGCCGGTGTAGCAAAGGCGTAAACCTCACGATCGATGCCACTGAAGGTCCAGGTGTCCTGATCTTCCAGATAGCTGCCATCCGACCAGCGATAAACTTCCACGGCGATCTTGTTTGCGCCGGATTTTATGTAGGGCGTGATATCAAATTCAGCGGGCAGCTTTGAGTCCTGGCTGTAGCCGACAAACGCACCGTTCACCCACAGATACATGGCCGAACTCACGGCGCCAACGTGGAGAAACACTTTACGGTCGAGCCAGGCTTCGGGCACCTCCAGCGTCTTAACGTAAGACCCGACCGGGTTGTAGTCGTGGGGTATGAAAGGCTGGTTCGCGGGGAATACGTAGGGGATGTTGACGTAATGAGGAATGCCGTAACCGTGCAATTCCCAATTGGAGGGCACGGTGATGGTGTCCCACTGCGAGGTATCGAAATCTTTTTGCCAAAAGTCTTGCGGGCGATCAGCGGGTTTCCTCACCCAATGAAATGCCCACTCGCCGTTCAACGAACGAAAATAGCGGGAGTTTTCTCTACTCCCGGCCTCCGCCAGCCGCCGGTTTTCATACGCGTAAAAAGTCGCCCGCGCCGGCTCACGGTTTATCTGGAAGATGGAAGCGTTCTCCCATTCGTTCGATGTTTTCGCCGTTGTGTTGTGGCCCCTGGGCACACCATCACCGCTGGCAGGCAAACCACTTTTACACGCCGATAATCCCACAATGGCGGCAACCAGCGCCGCCTTCACCAGCGTGAGATGGATGTTTTGATATCCCATTATTTTCTCCACGATCTCGACGATTTGCTTTGGGGTTCCTGTTATTTTTTCAGGCAGGCGGCGGCTTTCCCGGAGGCGAGTCCCTTCAAGCCAGGACGCACCGGCTTGATCTTTCCGGTGTTATAGTATTCCAGAAGATCATAGGCCTCCTCACGATTGAAGCCTGCCGCGCGCCCCATGCCGATGCCGTGCGGCCGGTTAAAGCGGTGATAAACGATGTACCAGCAGTCTTTTCCCTGCACCCTGACCACCGAATTGTGGCCCGTGCCGTAGATTCCCGCTGCCGGGTTTTTGGCAAGAATTAAGTTGTTTTCAGGTATATGCAACGGGCCGACCGGCGATGGCGCAGTGGCATAACGAACCCGGTAATCTTCATCGCGAGTGTCGTTTTCCGACCACAGGAAATAATAGGTTCCCTCTCGGTAAAACACTTCTGTCCCTTCGCGGTAGCTGGCGTCTGGCGTAATTACCTGTAGCGTTTCACGCTTGATGGACACCATGTCTTCGTTAAGTTCGGCCACGGCGAGATAACCATTTCCCCAATAAAGGTAGGATTTTTTTGACACCGGATCGAAAAACACATCGGGATCGATTTCCTGTCCGCCGGTTACACCATCCGGCTTGAAGGCAATCAAAGGACGCCCTGAATCAATGAAGGGTCCCTGGGGATTTTCGGCTACCGCAACGCCAATTTTTTGCGCCGCAGTAAAGTAGTAGAAGTAGCGGTACTTGCCATCAATGAGCCGCTCTGCGGCGGCAGGCGCCCAGGCATGACGATCCGCCCAGGTGACATCCCGCTCAAGATCCAGAATGATGCCCTCGTTCTGCCAGTGGAGCAGATCCGGGGAGGAAAAACTCTCAAAGTAGGTGCCTGACCAGTCGGTATGGCCATCTGTCGTGGGGTACAGATAATATTTTCCGTCGCGCTCGGAGAAGATGATCTCCGGGTCCGCATAGTAACCCTCCAGCACAGGGTTACCGTCAGTGGCTGCCGAGACCTTGAATGTCTGCGCGCGACGCCCCTGTTTGTAAAGCGTATAGGTCACCGGCCCGCCCGAGAAATCCTGTGGCCCGGCGGGCTGGATGTGGTATCCCGGCGCGACCTTGAATGCCGGGTCCAGTGCAGCCAGGTGAGTGCCGGGTTTAACCGGGAGATAGAGGGTGTTTTTCTCTGCGTCGATCACGACGTTGCCACGTTTCACCGCTGCTGCCTCCGCATCCAGGATGGGGGTGTCAGCGGCTCTCGAGTCTGGTTGTGAGGGTGCCGAATCCGTGTGCACAGATTTGTCCACATGGCTGCAAGCGACCATCACCAGGCACAGTATAGGTAGCATTTTCATTGCAATAACTCCTGAAGATAAGCGTCGTGAGAGCGCAGTTGTGCAACCGAATGCTGAAGCGAGGCGTTGATGCGGGCCAGCATCCCGGTCACCTCAGGGTAATCCGACGCATCCACCCGCGGATCATAATCAGCCGGCAACACGCCCATGCCGGTCAGTACCGCATACCAACTGTCTTCCGCGAACAAGTCCCGCTCGCCAGTCACCAGATGCCCCTGATTTTTGTACATTCCGAGTGTGGCTTTGAGCGATGCGGGAATCTCACGCGCTTTCCAGTCGCGCCAGAATGGCGAGTCGTCCCGCCGGGAGGTGCAGTAGTGCATGACGATGAAGTCACGAATATGTTCGTACTCGGCGTCCATCAAACTGTTGAATGCGGCGGCGGTGTAGGGGCACGGCGTTCGGCGCGGCAGCAGCTTGGCCAGATTCAGGATTGCGCGCATGATCAGGTACAGGCTCGTAGACTCCAATGGCTCCAGGAAGCCGGCGGATAGCCCGATCGCCACGCAGTTGCCGGACCACATGGCGCGGCGTTTTCCGGTGGTAAAACGGATCAGCCGGGGGGCGGTGGTCAGTGGCTGCGCGATGCTGGCGACCAACTCCTGTTCCGCGCGCGCCGCAGAACAATAGTGGTCACAAAATACCAAGCCGTTGCCAACGCGATGTTGCAAGGGGATACGCCATTGCCAGCCAGACGACCGCGCCATGGCCTCGGTATAGGGAGGCAAGGCCGGGCCCGGCTCCGACTGCACCACCACCGCAGTGTTGACCGGTAAATAGTGGCTCCAGTCTTCGTAACCCACATTGAGTGTTCTACCGATCAGCAGCGCGTGCTGACCGGTGCAATCCAGGAAAAATTCGCCTTCGGTAACACGTCCATCAGCCAGTTGTAATCCGCAGATATTCCCTTCAGGGGTCTGGCGCACCTCGTCCACCGTGGCCACCACATGATCCACGCCGTAGCCGGTGGCGTAATCCCGAAAGAAATCAGCGGCGCGGGCCGCGTCAAAATGCAGTGCGTAACCCATGCGGGTCAGGTTGTTCGGCCGTGCCGGATCGGGAATAAAAAATTTGTGGGCTTGCGCCATGGCGGCGGATGGCGAGTAGTCAGTGTAGGCGGCGGCGTGTTGCTGAAATGCGGCTCTCAACCACTGCTGGAAAAACGGTTGCGCGTCAATTCGCGCCCCGATATTGCCGAAGGGATGCCAATAGCTATGCCCCTCCGACTGCCAGCCGGTAAATTTAATACCGAGTTTAAAGGTGGCGTTGGTGTGCGAAATAAACTGCGACAGCGATATATCCAGGATCTTTAAAAAATCCACAAACGACGGGATCGTCGCTTCGCCAACGCCAATAGTGCTGATGTCCGGCGACTCAACGAGGGTTATCCGCGTGTTGGTTTTTTGCAAAAGACGGCTCAGCAGCGCGGCGGTCATCCACCCTGCTGAGCCTCCTCCGACGATCACGTAAGACCTAACCGGGTCGTGGCAATCCATAAGTTCTCCAAAAACCCAGGATGAATTGTCTTTATTATAAAGGCAGATGAACTTAGCCTTGCCCGGTCAAAGAGCTACTCTGTCTAAGGAAAACTCAGAAGATCACCCTATGTCGCATTGACACTTCTAGCACCGCAAGTGATTAATAAAAGAGGCTCCTAAGAGCCTCAAAAGACCTACTATAACACCCCCCGAACGAGGGACTTTCGCAGGCAGGGCAGATAGTCGGCCAGAGGTGGTGTGAGCCTATTCGGCATCAATCCGATAGCGGGCACAATTGTTTGCGGTACTTAATAAAGTTAAAGAATAATCATCCTGTCCATATGACAAACCCATACTGCAGTCGTGGTTGAAGCCATTCGCTCTCCATGCAATGACTAAAAGCACTCCGTTTTTGGAAATTCTTAATATAGATGTATTCGGAGGCCCGTAAGCAATTATGTCTTCCGTACAGCCAGGAGTCGTTCCTGAATCCGGATTATTAAATTCACAAACCGTTGTTCCTGCAAATACACTGGGTGCCAACAGAAACAAAGATAATGCGGATAGTTTAACTAGCTTGTTCATAAATCCTCCATTTGATTTTCCATTAGTAACTACTTCTTTCAACATTCTCCATTCTCCTTATAGG
>CAMPIG010000103.1 GCA_946886255.1 uncultured Cellvibrio sp.
CCGCCGCATTTTTGGGCTTTGGCGGTGCATCGCAAGGATGAATACGCGAAAGCTGATATTCCGATGCTGCCGGTAACCCACGGTGAGGCCTATACCAAATTACACATTCTGTTGTACACCATCATCATGATTATTGTGACGGTTCTACCCTACATCACGGGCATGTTCAATTGGTTATATTTACTGGGCGCTCTGGTATTAGGCGCTGGCTTTTTGTATTGGGCGCTCGCCATGATCTTTAGCAAAAAACCTTCGGTGGGAATGGATACATTTAAATATTCCATTATTTATCTGATGGCATTGTTCGTGATTATGTTGCTCGACCACTATCTATTGCCGATGCCACAACATCTTGAATTTAATCTTTAGCAGGTAGCGCTGTGACCGATACACCGGAAGAAAATTTTGACCTTGCCAGTCGGCAACGCGGGATACGCAATACCGTCATCATTTTATTATTGATTGTCGCATCTGTTGTTGGTTTGATTGTTCATAAGGTGACGAAGCCACGGATCCTGGATCAAATGGAGTTGCGCGCACAGGATGCCATTTTGTTCGACACGCCGCGTCGGTTTAGTGATTTTCAATTGACTGATGATCATGGCGAGCCATTTACGCGAGAAGACTTGCAAGGTAAATGGTCGTTATTGTTTTTTGGCTTTACTCACTGCCCGGATATTTGTCCGCTGACCTTACTAGACCTTAGTCGGCTTTTGCCAACCTTGCCAAAAGAGATCGCTGAAGATACGCAGGTTATTTTGGTGAGTCTGGATCCCGCACGCGATACACCGGAGGTGCTGAACGAATACGTGGCAGCTTTCAATAAAGATTTTATCGGTGTAACCGGAGAATTTCTGACTTTGCGCCGTTTTGCCAATGAATTGAATGTTGCGTTCGCCAAAGTTACGCAAGGAGAAGACTACACCGTCGATCACAGCGGCAATATCGTGTTAATAAACCCTATGGGCGATTACCACGGCTTCTTTAAACCTCCTTTCTCAGTGGACAAATTACAGCTTACCTATCCCTCTATTGTAAGTAGTTTTGATTATTAGAAGACATCACTAAAAGCTTTTCTCATTGAACATATACTGCTGGAAATTATGGAAAGTTTGCTATAGTCTGATGTCGCCATACTCAACGTATGGCCAATGTCAATAATCAACATAAAAGGGATTCGGTATGTCTTTATCTGCCTCTATTTTTCGCTTTTCCACAATCATTTTGTCTCTGTTTCTTGTGAGTGCTTGTGCCACGCAGGTAAAGGAGAAGCCTTCTAAGGTAACCCGGTCTACGGTAAGCCTGAGTGAGTTTAAAAAGGTGATCTTGGTTAAATCTGAAATTGCCAAACCTTACGCTGGTCAATCTGCCAATATCAAAGCAGTGAATAAAATTGATGAGGTTCTGGCTTTGCGTCTTGCAGACGTGTTCGACAAAGTGGAAGTTAAAACCGCTCAGGAAGTGGCCGAGATGGATTTTTCAGCTACGCAAGAGCGAGACGTCCTGCTAATAAAACCGCTTGTTAAGCAGATTAAATTTATTGGTGGTGCTGCACGCTTTATGGTTGGTGCGATGGCAGGTAGTTCAGTTGTAATTATGGATACGTCATTTGAAGATGCGAAGTCCGGAGCACAATTGAGCAACCCGGGTTTTATGCGCAAAGCGGCAGCCTATAATGATGCTTTTGGGGTAGGTTCCAACGCTATGTTGGCCGATGTAGCACAAGATGTAGCGACATACGCTGACACAAATAAGTAGTGACACCATTAGAACCTGGTAATGCCAGGTTCTAATTCATCAAGCAATCTAGCTCGCAAACTCCCTGACAATGTCCTCTTGCCATTGCATCTGATCACTGTAATGCAATAAGCGCATCTTGCCTTGATAATCTTCTACCAACGCTGTGCAGTTCTCAATCCAGTCACCGGTATTGGCATAACGAATTCCATTCTGCTCGAACAATGCGGGATAGTGGATATGACCACAAATCACGCCGTCAAAACCGCGTCTCCGCGCCTCTTCCATGGCTTCGTGCTGATAGATTTCAATAGCAGCCTTGGCACGTTTGATATTGCTCTTGATCAAACCCGCGAGGGAGAAATAAGGACGACCCATCCACTTGCGAAAACGATTTGCCCAGCGGTTGATAAACAACAAGAAATTGTAAGCAATATCGCCACAAAAACGAGTCAGCCAACTGAGGTTGATATACGCATCCATGGCATCGCCGTGCATGATCAGCAGACGTTTGCCATCGGCCGTGATGTATTCGTGTTCCAACGCAATTTCAATCGGCCCGAATAGCTGGCCGCAAAAATGGCGCATGGGTTCATCATGGTTGCCGGGTACGTAAATCACACGAGTCCCTTTGCTGGCTAACTCATAAAATTTCAACATGACTTGATAATGCTTTGCAGGCCAACAGAAACGTCGCTTAAGTGCCCAGAGGTCAATGACATCGCCAACGAGGTATAACGAGTCGCATTTGATATCGCTGAGAAATTCCAGCAGATAATCCGCCTTGCAGTCGCGATACCCCAAGTGAATATCAGAAATCCAGACGGTGCGTGCGCTGATATGATTTGCGGGCGGTCGGGATTGGGGTTGGGGCAATGCGGAGGTAATTGGGGCGTTATTGAGATCGTCGTTACGCAAGGCTTGGCGGTATGCAGTCATGGTGCTGTTCCGTCGGGCTGTTTGCGCCAAGTCTTACCCAGCCATGTGACGGCTTTGCAACAGGATGATGAATATTTAATGACGAAAAAAGCGACGAGAATTAACCGGCTTGTTGTGCGCTTTTTGGATGGAGGATATCGGAGGGGTCGATATGAATGCCTTGGCCGGCCAATGCATTCAGTTGGCGTTCGTTCAGCTCCATGGCAAAAGCTGTGTAGCAGCGTTTGACATCGGGGGCGTGGGAACTGGCGCCAGCGATCAGGAGATTAATGATACCTTGGGTCGTGGAGAGTTTGTGACGCATGCCTGTGTGATAGTGAAGATGGTTGGCAAGTTGTTGAAGATGGAAAACTGCGGCTTGGGAAAAGATCAAGGTGTCCATGATAAATGCTACTCTGGAGAGAGCCTATCAACCGTTACTGACTTTTTTGTTGTCTTGCAGCAGCCAATCCAGGACTGCCTGACGGCTTTCCAACATATTTTTGTAAGTTTGAACCACAACAGGGTTAGGGTTGCGTTGTTGTTCAAGCAATTTCAGCCGATCAGCCAGAAAAGTGATATCTGATTGCACTTTGATGGCAATCTCTTCGCTGTTAATGGCTTCATCGCCAATGTTAAGTACCGCCATGATGCATGATCCTTGTGCGTTAAATTGTTGCCAGTTTGCTACAAAGCACAATTGTTAAATAGTGGCTAACGGCGGTAGATCGTGTGAGATATTGCCTACAGGGTAAAAGCGCTAAGCCGATCGCTGCTTAGTTAAGGTCAGAATAAAAAAAGCGGTTGCGGACAGCACGATGGAGGGGCCAGCCGGCGTATCCCAAAAAAACGAAGCGGCTAAACCACCGCACACCGAGAGACAGCCCAGCAGGCTGGCCAGTATCGCCATAGATTCCGGCGTATGAGTTAAGCGGCGGCTGGCGGCGGCTGGAATAATCAACAGGGCAGTAATTAAAAGCACACCCACGACTTTCATGGCGATGGCGATAACGAGAGCCATCAGTAGCATCAACGCGGTACGAACGGCGGTTACCGATACACCTTCGACCTGCGCAAGCTCTTCATGAACGGTGATCGCCAACAAGGCGCGCCAAAGCCCCATCAGTGCAGCCAGTACCAGAATAGAGACCAGCCAGACGGTGACAACATCGGTCAGATTGGCTGAGAGAATATCGCCAAACAAATAAGACAGAAGATCAATGCGGCTTTCGCTGAATAAACTCACGGTCACGAGTCCCAGCGCCAGGGTGGAGTGGGACAAAATACCCAACAGCGTATCCGTAGCGAGAAAGCGATTTTGCTGCAAGGCAACCAATATCAATGCCAGCAATAAACAGCCTGTCGCTACGGCCAGGTTTAAATTGATATTCAGTAAAAACCCGAAGGTGACACCGAGTAATGCCGAGTGAGCCAGGGTATCACCAAAGTAAGCCATGCGCCGCCACACCGCAAAGGAGCCCAACGGACCCGCCACTAAAGCTACACCAAGACCGGATAGCAGCGCGTAGAGTAAAAAGTCAGGCATGGTGATCGTGCTCGCAATCAGCACCGTGGCGGTGGGTAATAATGTTACCGTGAGCATCGTGCTGATGATCGTGGTGATGCGTGTAGATTGCTACTTGTGGTTTGGGTGAATCACCAAAGAGCGCCAGATAGGCTGGATCGCTGGTTACTTTTTCCGGATGCCCGTGGCAACACACATGCTGGTTCAGGCAAACGACTGTATCGGTAGTGGCCATCACCAGGTGCAGGTCATGGGACACCAGCAATACACCGCACTCACGCCGCTTGCGTATCTCGTTAATCAATCCATATAGGGCTGACTGGCCTGTTATATCGACACCTTGAACCGGTTCATCCAAGACTAATAACTGAGGATCGCGCAAAAGAGCTCGGGCCAGCAAGACACGTTGGGTTTCGCCGCCGGAGAGCGACTGCATGGGCGCTTGTTGCAGCTGCGTAATGCCGGTTAATTGTAATATTTCCGAGAGATCAACCTTTGGTTTACCTCCCAGGGCGAGAAAACGCGCGACGCTTAAAGGAAGGCTTGCATCAATATTTAATCGTTGCGGCATATAGCCGATGCGCAAATCCGCGCGACGCGCAATAGTGCCTTCATCAACTCTGATTAAACCAAGGACGCTGCGTACCAAGGTCGTTTTGCCCGCACCATTGGGGCCGATTAATGTAAGGATCTTACCAGCTTCGAGCGTCAGATCGGCGTTCTTTACCAGATAGCGATCACCCCGTCGAACGCCGACACCGCGGGCACTGATCAAAGGTTCACTCACGATGTTTTTCCTTCCTTGCGTGGCTTGTCTATGCACGCAGGGCAAATGCCCATCACTTCCAAAGAATGGGTTTCCACGACGAAGCCGGCATCTTTTGCTGATGACTGGATATCCTGGGTCAATTTATTGTTATCTAACTCAACAGCCGTGTCGCATGAGCGACAAATCAAAAAATGACTCTGATGTTTTTTTTCCGGGGAGGGGCAGCCAATAAAAGCATTCAGTCCGTTGATGCGATGCACGAGTCCCTGCTCAAGTAAAAAATCCAGCGCACGATAGACTGTCGGTGGTGCTACTCTCCGCGTAGACGCGGAAGCCAGCATATCCATCAGGGTGTAAGCGCCGAGGGGTTTGTGATTTTGCCAGATCAGCTCAAGCACCTGTTCGCGCAAAGCGGTCAGACGTACTCCTCGACTCTCACACAAATGACGCGCAGAGACCATGGCGTCTTTGATGCAATGATTGTGGTTGTGATGGCTATAAGCTAAAGGCGTTTTTTCCATAGCGAAGCGTAATTTCCGGTGAGCTGGCGAGAAGCAAGTATGTTACTCTATAACAATCTTTGGCACTACCAGTCTTTATCTTCCCTCTTTGTTTGGTACCGGCGCTTGTTATGTTTCACTCCCCTTCATTAATATTTTTGAGATGTATTCCAGGCATTTGTTGTTTGCAGTTGCTGGGATTATTGATGCTCCCATTAACGGCTGCTGCTGACGTTAGGGTATTGACCAGCATCAAACCTCTTGCCCTGATTGCCAGGGAAGTTGTGGGTGATAAAGCTAGCGTGGAAACCTTGCTGCCGGTGAAAGCCTCGCCACACGATTATCCGTTGCGGGTCTCTGATATTCGCCGCCTGAAACAGGCGGATCTGGTGCTTTGGGTAGGGCCAAATCTGGAAGCTTTTTTGCAACGCCCTTTAAACAATATTGCGTCAGAGAAGCGCGTGGCTGTCTATGATATTCCCGGTATGTATTGGCCGGAAGAGGAGCCACATTCGTACCCCGGTGAGGCCAGCCATCAACATCATGGGCATGATCCGCATGTCTGGCTTGATCCGCGCAATGCCATTGTCATTGCGCAAGCATTAGCAAAAAAATTGAGCGAGATTGATCCTGCTTCGTCAGCATTTTATACAAACAATGCCAGAAATTTTTCATTAGCGACCATGGAATTGGATCGTCGTTTAATGACGGCATTAGCTCCCGCGCGTGCGAAAGGTTTTGCGGTTTACCACGAAGGCTATCTTCACTTTGTAGAGCGGTATGATTTACAGCAGCTGGCTTATGTAACGTTTACCCCGGAACGTCGTCCCGGTGCAAAGCATCTCTATGAATTGCGGAACACATTAAACGGTCGTGCCACGTGTCTTTTTACTGAGCCTTATTATGACGTGAGCATTGCCACGGACTTGGCGCAAGAATTGAATTTAAAAGTTGCTATCCTCGATCCTATTGGTGAGGAGCAGGTGACATCTTATAGGCAATTATTAGAAAAGATGGCGCAAACTTTTTTAGCTTGCCTTACGAATCGCTCCGTTACGGGAGAAATTTAAGGGGACACGCAGGGTGACGCCACGCTCTGCCAATGACTCAATTTGGCGTTTGTTTAATTCCATTACAAATGCATCGTAGGATTCCCGCACATTAGCATCTTGTGCAAGCGCAGCCGCTTTCAGCAAATCAAGAATACCTTCTGGTGTGGCAAGTTTATGTCTTACGCCGCTGTAATGGTAATAATGACTACCTAGCTGTTGTAAACGAAAAATAGCAGACTGCGAGAAGATCAGAGTATCCATAAAAATTCCTTTGCTATTCAAAAACGATTAGCGATTGATCCAGAAATTGGTACATCCAGTCTCTCTAACGACAACCTCAACGAAAGAGTTGTTCACAGTGTAGGTGAAGAGTGAAGAGTTTCAGGGCGGTAGCTCACTTAATAAGTACTAAATGTCAAATTTGTGATGCAAATAAAAAAAGAACCCTGTGTTTTTGGCACAAAAGGAAATAAGTGCCGACACAGGGTTAATCACGAGGAGAAAAAGGGTCAATAAAGCTCCGGTTTCTGATGATATAAACCGGATAAATAAAATCAGTAATCCAATTGGCTGTTAAATTTTTCTTCCAGACTTTTTTCCAGCTTGGCATTGAGCTTTTCATTCAGTGCATCAGTTTTTTCAGCCAGGATGTCAGTGTGACGTTGCTCGGCAGTGGTCTCCGCCTTTTCCAGTGTCCAGCTTAATGTGCTGCCGGTTTCTGCTGCCGCAATGGTCAGATTCGAATAGGCCGCAGCGTCATCTGCCAGTGCATTGGTGGTCAGTACTAGAGCTGCAACGATAAAAGCGAGTTTTTTCATGTTTTCGTCCTCCGTGGGATGTTTACCTTGGGTAACCGGTGCGCCCGGCTAGCCCTTGTTTGTTACTTGATGTTACGCATGGTAACACATTTATTATTTTGTGCTAGTGGTATTTCAAATAAGTTTATTTTCTGTGATGTTTTTGTGAATAAATACCGGTACTTATACGTGTTTATGCATGTGAGAGATAAACTTTGGCGTCAGGTTACACAAGGTAACACTTGTTGGCGGCTTCAAATGATTAGAGGAATTGGCGGGATTGGTTGGCCAAGGTAGGGCTAGGGCCAGAATTGGACTGGGTAACAAAGCGGCGCGACCGCCCCGTCGGTTGTTTTGGTGTATCCTGCGACCTTCTCTTATTCTGCCCACTTAGGGCGGAACGTCTCTTTAATATTAAAGAATGATGATCCATGACTCAGAATAATTTTCCCATCGTACCTTTGGTGCTGGTTGACGGCTCTTCATATTTATATCGGGCGTATCACGCGTTACCGCCCCTGACCAATTCCAAAGGGCAGCCAACGGGAGCGGTTAAGGGCGTTATTAATATGTTGCGCCGCTTGCGCAAAGATTATCCCCAAAGTCCCATCGCTGTTGTCTTCGATGCAAAAGGAAAAACTTTTCGTGATGAGCTGTTTGCAGCTTACAAAGCCAATCGGCCGCCTATGCCTGATGATCTGCGGCCCCAGGTGCAACCTATTCACGACATCGTAACAGCCATGGGTTTACCGCTGCTGGTAGTCGAGGGTGTGGAAGCGGACGACGTTATTGGCACGCTTGCACGACAGGCGGCGGAAAAATCTTATCCTGTTGTTATCTCCACAGGCGATAAGGATATGGCACAGCTGGTTTGTGAACATGTTCATCTGGTTAATACCATGACCGACAGCTATCTGGATGTGCCGGGCGTGAGAGAAAAGTATGGGTTCGGGCCAGAGTTGATGATCGATTTCCTGGCGTTGATGGGCGATAAGGTTGACAACATTCCTGGTGTGCCGGGAGTGGGCGAGAAAACCGCACTGGGTCTGATACAAGGTTTGGGTGGGCTTGATGCGATTTATACCAATCTTGAAGCCGTGCGCGAGCTGGATTTTCGCGGCGCAAAAAAAATGCCGGAAAAATTGCAGGAGCACCGTGATCAGGCTTATCTCTCTTATCAGCTCGCAACCATTAAAACAGACGTGCCTCTGGCTGTGACCCCGGAATCCATCCATATCGGTCAGCCGGATAATCAACGTTTGCTCGCTTTATTTGCGGATCTGGAATTTAAAAGTTGGGTCGCGGAACTTGGTGATGCCGGTGTGGCGCCGACTGTAGATTTATTTCAAAGCCCAAACCCAAAACTCGATGCGACCGAAGCGCAGGCACACGTCGAAACCGTTGCGCCAGTTGAGGTCCGTTATGAAACGATTGTCGATAAAACCGCCCTTGGGCAGTGGATTGATCGTTTGGCAAAGGCCGAGCTTTTTGTATTTGATACAGAAACCACCAGCCTCGATCCCATGCAAGCCAGGATTGTCGGTGTTTCCTTTGCTGTCGCGCCGGGTGAAGCCGCTTATGTGCCGTGTGGGCACGATTATATGGGCGCACCGACACAATTGGATCTTAAAGAGGTGTTGCAGTCGCTTAAACCTTTGCTGGAAAACGCCCACAAGCAAAAGGTGGGACAAAATCTGAAATATGATCGCAGTGTCCTGCTGAATCATGATGTCAGGTTGGCGGGTATTGCCTATGACACCATGCTGGAGTCTTATGTGCTGAACTCCATCGGCAGCCGGCATAATATGGATGTTCTCGCCCAAAAATATCTTGATCACACCACGATTCTCTTTGAAGACATTGCCGGTAAAGGGGCGAAGCAACTCACCTTTAACCAGATCAAGGTAGAAGACGCGGCGCCTTATGCTGCGGAAGATGCGGATATCACCTTGCGCCTGCACCAGCGCCTCTGGCCGGAGCTGGAGGCAATTGCCTCCTTAAAACGTGTTTTTATCGATATTGAGATGCCGCTGTTACCGGTGTTGTCGACTATTGAGCGCAACGGTGCTTTGGTGGATGCCAAGCTGCTCGGTCAGCAAAGTATTGAACTGGGCGAGCGCATGGTCGAGCTTGAGCGTAAGGCATACGATATTGCCGGGCAGGAATTTAATTTGGGGTCACCCAAACAATTGGGCGCGATTCTGTTTGATCAGTTAAAGCTGCCGGTGATCAAAAAGACTCCAACTGGTTCTCCCTCGACGGCGGAAGAGGTGTTGCAGGAGTTGGCGTTGGATTATCCCCTGCCCAAGGTGCTCATGGAATACCGTATGTTGGCCAAGCTTAAGTCCACCTACACTGATAAATTGCCGTTGATGATCAACCCGGAAACCAAGCGAATCCACACGTCATATCATCAGGCGGTAGCCGCTACGGGAAGACTCTCTTCGACAGATCCCAATCTGCAAAACATCCCCATTCGCAACGAGGAAGGCCGTCGAATTCGTCAGGCTTTCATAGCGCCAACAGGCTACCAAATCGTGGCAGCGGACTATTCGCAAATTGAACTGCGTATCATGGCCCACCTGTCAGAAGATGCTGGTTTGCTGAACGCTTTCGAGCATGAATTGGATGTGCATCGCGCCACGGCGGCCGAAGTATTTGGTGTTGACCTTGACCAGGTAACACCGGAGATGCGGCGCAGTGCCAAAGCCATCAACTTTGGTTTGATCTACGGCATGTCGGCGTTCGGCCTAGCCAAGCAATTGCATCTGGGCCGCAATGAGGCACAACAATATATTGATCGCTACTTTGAACGGTATCCCGGCGTCCAACGTTATATGAACGAAACGCGCGCGCTGGCTCATGAGCAGGGATATGTGGAAACTCTGTTTGGTCGGCGGCTTTATCTACCGGATATCAATGCCCGCAACAAAAATCTGCAACTGGCCGCAGAGCGAACAGCCATTAATGCACCTATGCAGGGAACAGCGGCGGATATCATCAAGGCTGCGATGATCAGCGTTGATACCTGGCTGTCTGAAAGCCAGCTTGATGCGCGTATGATCATGCAGGTACATGACGAACTGGTGCTGGAAGTCGCGGAGAATCAGGTTGAGGCAGTGAGCAAATCCCTGAAGCAATATATGTCGTCTGCTGCGGTCCTGAAAGTGCCTCTGTTAGTTGAGGTGGGGGTGGGAAACAACTGGGATGAGGCGCATTAATCAGCTTTCTTGAAGTTCTGACCGAGTCGTCAGAAAAATTTTGTCATTGGGGTGAACTTATTAAAACGTCGGTAGGTCATAGAAATGTGTGTTTTATGTTCATGAGCTAACTCCTCCCCCTGATTGGCTTTTTAAGCCAGCTAAGCCTTCTAGGTATCAAGCGAAGCAACCCCGATGATAAATCGGGGTTTTTTTTGCCCAAAATTCGGTCATTTGCGGTGAAAATTGGCGGAAGTGTCGACAAATACACGAACCGAGTAAAAAATTTCACCACCGTTGAACTTAATTATCCGGCCGTCGGTCGTAAATTCTGAACGCAAGTAGTGGCTACTCCCCATAGCTTCTGTAACCGCTTCAACTGACATCACCCCAAGGGTGTCAGTCCTTTACTCCGGTGATCTTCCTCTTGAATCACCGGATTTTTTTTGCTTCAAATTTGGGTGAAAGGGGCGTGTTACTGAGGGGTTTCCAGAGTCAGCCAGGATTGCAGTTGGGTTTGCAACTCTTCGATACCAGTGCGCTTCAAGGCAGAAAAGCATTGCACGCTGATACGCTCAGCTATTCCTGCCGCTTTTAATTCCTTGATGACGGCTTGGCGCACATTATTGGCCGGCCCGCGATTCAGTTTATCGGCTTTGGTGAGCAGTACATGGACCGGCATATCTGCCTTGATGGCCCAGCGAATCATGGTCGAATCAAATTCCTGTAACGGGTGACGAATGTCCATCAGGAGGATGAGGCCACGCAGACATTGGCGTTTTTGCAGATACTCCGACAGGTTGCGCTGCCATTCTTCTTTCATGTCGCGTGATACTTTGGCATAACCATAGCCGGGCAGATCTACCAATCGTTGTGTGTCTGAAAGATTGAAGAAATTGATCAGCTGGGTACGTCCGGGGGTCTTACTGGTTCGCGCCAGTTTACTGTTAGTCAACGCATTGATTGCGCTGGACTTTCCGGCATTGGAACGACCGGCAAAGGCAACTTCTACGCCGGTTTCCGGTGGGCATTCGCGCAGACTGGGCGCACTCTTGGTGAAATAGGCCTTGCTAAAAACAATGTCACTGCACATAAAGCCCTGCAAAATGGTGTGTTATTAAACGGTTGGTATATAATGCGAACCGCTTCTATATGGCCGTTCCCGCATCGGGGGCGGAATTGTAGCCTGAGCATAACAGGCAAGGCCAATCAGGCCACAGAAGAAATCCTCGTAATCGTAACGAAACATAATCAGAACAACGGGTTAGCCAATGAAAAATTTACTGAAGCATGCACTTTTTTCGCTGGGGTTGATGGCCATTGCGCAAGGCGCACTCGCCGTCGGTGATGCCAAAGCGGGTGCAGATAAAGTAGCGGTGTGTGCCGCTTGTCATGGTCCCGACGGCAATAGCCCTCTGCCGACCTTCCCCAAACTTGCTGGTTTGGGTGAGAGATATCTGCATAAACAACTGCAGGATATCCAGGCTTGGGATCTTGAGAAAGA
>CAMPIG010000104.1 GCA_946886255.1 uncultured Cellvibrio sp.
CTTTTCCACTTGAAAATCCGCTCCTATCAAGAAATACTGTTTATATATACAAATAAATCATGGATCATTTTTATGGACGATATTCCTATTCCCCTGCCCGACAAACCACAGCGTTTTATGGATCAACTCCGCGTTTTTATGCGCGCGAAACGTTTGGCATACCGCACCGAAAAAACCTACTGCACCTGGATTTTGGACTTCATTCGTTTCCATAAACGCAAACATCCGGAAAGTATGGGGTCCGAGGAGGTGGATACATGGCTGAGCCACTTGGCCAGCAACCGCAACGTCGCTATCAACACGCAGAAAACCGCATTGAATGCAGTGGTGTTTTTGTACAAGCAATTTTTAAAGCGAGAGCTGGGTGAGATTCAATTTATCAATGCCAATAATTGATTTAGTACTCGCGATTCACAAACAGGATTTGGCTGAGGGTTTTGGAGGCGTGTATTTGCCTTATGCGTTGGCAAAAAATATCCTAAAGCACCAACAATTCCTGCGTCCTGCACCGATTACAAATTAGAGCTTGCTTAACATAAAAAAGCCGCACATTCCTGCGCGGCTTCTTCGTTTCCCTTCAGCAACAACCCAATTATTTCTTCTTCATCGCCTGCTGCAACAACGCGCCCATGCTGCCCATAGCCGGTTGCGGCGGGTTATTTTTTGCCGCAGCGCGCTGGGGATTTTGGTTTTGTGATCGGCCACGCCCACCGTTTTTGGATGAAGCATTACCTTCTACTTTTTCACCCGGCGTATCATCCAAACGCAATGACAACGCAATACGTTTACGCGGTACGTCAACTTCCATCACTTTGGCTTTTACGATGTCACCGGCTTTAACGACTTCGCGCGGGTCTTTCACAAAGGTGTTGGATAAAGCGGAGATATGTACCAGACCGTCCTGGTGCACGCCAATGTCCACGAACGCGCCGAAGTTGGTGACGTTGGTGACAGTCCCTTCGAGGATCATGCCGGGAACCAGGTCGGTAATTTCTTCCACACCTTCCTGGAATTGTGCGGTCTTGAATTCCGGACGCGGGTCGCGGCCGGGCTTGTCGAGTTCTTTGAGGATGTCGGTGATGGTGGGCAAGCCAAATTTTTCATCCACGTATTCTGCCGGTTTTACGCCGCGCAAAAAGGTGGAGTCGCCGATAACGCCGCGAATATCGCGGCCATGTTTTGCGGCAATTTTTTCCACCACAGTGTAGGACTCCGGGTGAACCGCTGAGGCATCCAGCGGGTTTTCACCACCGGCAACGCGCAAAAAGCCTGCCGCTTGTTCGAAAGTTTTTTCGCCAAAGCGCGGGACTTTTTTCAGCGCGGCGCGGGAGGTAAAGGCGCCGTTCTGGTTGCGGAATTCCACGATGTTGTTGGCGAGGGTTGAATTCAAACCAGATACTCGCGCAAGCAAGGCGGCGGAGGCGGTGTTGACTTCTACACCGACGGCGTTCACACAGTCTTCGACTACCGCGTCGAGCGAACGCGCCAGTTGCGATTGGGATACGTCGTGTTGGTATTGGCCCACGCCGATAGATTTGGGATCAATCTTTACCAGTTCGGCCAACGGGTCTTGCAACCGGCGCGCGATAGAAATTGCACCGCGAATGGTTACGTCCAGATCCGGAAATTCTTTTGCGGCAAATTCCGAGGCGGAGTAGATCGATGCACCGGCTTCATTCACTACCACACTGGTAGCGTGAATATCGCTGTGTGTCTTTAACACATCTTTCACAAACTTTTCGGTTTCGCGCGAGGCGGTGCCGTTTCCAATCGCAATCAAGCCGACGTTATGTTTTTTGCATAACGCCACCAACACTTTTTCCGATTCAGCAATTTTGTTGAATGGCGGTGTGGGGAAGATCGCGCAGTGGTCAACCACTTTGCCAGTTGCGTCGACGACTGCCACTTTTACGCCGGTGCGCATGCCGGGGTCGAGGCCGATGGTGGCTTTTTGCCCTGCCGGTGCAGCGAGCAGCAGATCTTTTAAATTCGATGCAAATACTTTGATCGCATCCTCTTCGGCTTTCTCGCGCAGTTCGCCGAGCAAATCGGTTTCCAAGTGCGTTAGTAATTTCACTCGCCAAGTCCAGCGCACGACTTCGGCCAGCCAAGTGTCGGCAGCGCGGCCTTGGTCACGTACTTGCCAATGTTCCGCCACCATGGTTTCGCAGGGGTGACCCACGCGAGCTTCTTCGTCGCCCACTTTGATGGCGATGGTCAACACGCCTTCGTTGCGGCCACGGAACATCGCCAAGGCGCGGTGTGACGGTGTGCTTTTAAGCGGTTCGTCGTGTTCGAAATAGTCGCGGAATTTTTGCACTTCCTGCGAGGTATCAGCTTCTTTGCCGGTGGCGACGCGCGCACTGATGGTCGCTTCATGTTGCAAGAAGTGACGCAGCTTGCCGAGCAGTTCGGCGTCCTCACTGAATTTTTCCATGAGGATATATTTGGCCCCGTCGAGCGCGGCTTTGGCGTCGTCGATCTTGTGTTCGGCGTTGAGGTATTTAACCGCTTCGGCTTCGGGGTTGAGCGTGGGGTCGGCAAGCAGGGCTTCCGCCAGGGGTTCAAGGCCAGCTTCTTTGGCGATCTGGCCTTTGGTGCGGCGCTTGGGTTTGTAGGGCAGGTATAAATCTTCGAGGCGGTTTTTGGTATCGGCTTGCAGGATGTCGCGCTCCAGTTCGGGCGTCAGTTTTTCCTGCTCGGTAACGCTCTTGAGGATCGCGGCGCGGCGCTCTTCCAGTTCGCGCAGGTAGCGCAGCCGTTCTTCCAGGGTCCGCATCTGGGTATCGTCCAGCCCGCCGGTCACTTCTTTACGGTAACGGGAGATAAAGGGAACGGTGGCGCCTTCATCCAACAGCGCGACGGCGGCGCTGACTTGTTGTTCGTTGACGCTTAATTCTTCGGCAATGCGTTGGGAGATACTGTTCATAGCGGGTAACTCTTAACTTATTAACGGAGCAAACCTGATTAACGGAGCCTGATATACACCGGCGTGTGAGGTGCATTATCCGCAAAACGGCGGTCCAGACCAGTCTTGTATTTGCCGGACAAGTGTGCGTTTGGGCCGACTTCACGGCAGCGCTAAAGATTCCGGTAGGGGCTGAATCCAAAAGGCTCACATCTGCATCCAAGGAAGTATGGCCATCACCTTACGCCCCTCTTACCTTACTGACGGAGCATGACATGAATACCTTCAAATTTATCGCGCTATTGCTTTTGCTGTGGCAACCGTTATTGGCCAGCGCCGACGATAAGTCCACGCGGGCATTTGCGCTGGAGAATATTACCCATATCGAGCTGCGCGGTTCCGGTCAGATGCTGTTGACCCAGGGCGACCAGGAAGCGCTGGCCATCACCGCTACCGATAAGATGATGAAAAACGTGGAAATTCACCAAAAGGACGGCACCCTCTACCTGAATAACCGCTCGAACGGTTGGAACTGGTTCGATTGGGACAATAGCGAGGAAGTAACCTTTGCGCTAACACTCAAACAATTGGAGCATTTGACGCTGACCGGTGCGGCACAGGTAAAAAGCACTGACTGGACGGGCGACAATTTACATATCGAAGTCACGGGCGCGGGCCATATCAATGTCGGCAAGTTACAGATCAACAAGCTCACACTGAACCTGACCGGCGCGAGCCATGTGAATATTGAACAACTGCGCGGCGAAGAATTGCGTGCAGATCTGACCGGCGCGTCCCATTTATCCTTTAAACAACCCGGCGAGGTCGATCACCAGCAGGCCAACCTGGCCGGTGCCAGCCATTACAATGCGACCCCCTTAAAGACGCGCGCAACCCGCCTAAGTGTGACCGGTGCGTCCAATGCCGATGTCTACGCTACCGAGACGCTGGAGATAGAAGCCTCAGGCGCCTCCAATGTCAGTTACTACGGCACCACTCAGGCCAGGACCAGTGTCAGCGGTATCAGCAATGTCAAATATCGCGGTGAAGCGCCGGGTACCAACTAGATAGGCCGTGTTTCTGATAATCCGATGATCCATCCCTCAAACACGGCGTATCTCGTTTGACCGCACGTCGTGTTTGCCGCTAACCTTCTCCGCGATTAACTGGCGGCCGCTCCGAGGAACCGGAGTGGCCGCCGGCGTGTCTGTAAAACCTCCCGCCGTTATCAGATAAAGGACCTCCGCATGCGTCATTTCTCGCTCACATTGTTGTTGACTTTGCTACTCACCGGACTCGGTCTGACGGCCTGTGAACACGTCGGTACAACAACACCGGCAGATGTCCAGCAGCCAGTTGCTGAGACGGTTATCCGCAAAAGTCCCAATGATGATCGTCGCTACGCGATGATGACTTTACCGAACCAGTTACAAGTGGTGTTGGTGTCTGATCCAAGTGTGGAAGTAACGGCGGTGTCCATGGGCGTGGGCGTAGGCAGTTACCAGGACCCTGATGCACATCCGGGGCTGGCGCATTACCTGGAACACATGCTGTTCCTCGGCACTGAAAAATATCCGGAGCCCAACAGTTTTCAAAAATTTGTCGACCAGAATGCGGGTATCTGGAATGCGTTTACCGCAGCAGATCACACCAATTATTTTTTCCAGATAAATGCCGGCAAGATTGACCAGGCACTCGATTATTTCAGCGATTACTTCAAGAAGCCGACGTTTGATCCGCAATACAGTGATAAAGAGCGCAACGCCGTCGCCAGCGAATGGTCGTCGGGCCGTTCGCAAGATAATTGGATCATGTATCGTCTCAATGGCCTTACCGCCAACCCGGAACACCCGGCAGCACGCTTCAATGTCGGCAACCTGGAAACCCTGACCGATAAACCGGGTTCGCGTTTACAGGATGCATTACTGGCGTTTTATGACCGCTATTATTCAGCCAACAATATGAAGCTCACCATTGTGGGCCGCCAATCATTGGATGAGCTAAAAGCCCTGACCGAAAAACATTTTTCGAGTATCCCCAATAAAAATATCCAGCCACCGGTTGTCACCACACCGGGTATTACTCCGGCGCAAATGGGCAAGACAATTCATTACCAATCGCTCAAAGACACCAAACAATTACTGGTGGAATTTCCCATCGCCGATAACTCGGCCCAGTGGCGCCTCAAGCCTAATGAATTCATCAATAATTTAATTACCTCAGAAGAAGAAGGTACGCTCGGCGAAGTGCTACGCCGGGACGGTTTGGCCAATGCAGTGTACGGTTATGTCGTGCCGGATAATTACGGCCCCGACGGCTTCCTGCGCGTGATCGTAGAGATGACCGATAAGGGCATGAAGCAGCGCGATACCATTGTTGCCTCGGTGTTTGCCTATATCGACCTGATTAAACAGGAAGGGATTGAGGAGCGTTACTTTCAGGAACTGAAAGCCATGCGCGAAAAAGATTTCGCCAGCCAGGCGAAAGCGCAACCGGTTCAGCAAGCCATTGAACTGTCGCGCCAGCAATTTGATTATCCGGCCGAGCATTTGCTGGATGCCAATTACGTTTATGAACGTTTCGACGAAGCTGCCATTCGCCAGGTGCTGGAACAATTACAACCGCAGCGGTCGCGCATCTGGTATGTCAGCAACACGGAAAAAGCTGATCAAACCATTCCTTTCTATGAAGGCCGTTACGCCATACGCGATATCACAGCGTCAGAATTCGAACGCTGGAAAACCATGGGCGAGAAAATGCAATTCAAGTTGCCGCCGGAGAATCAATTATTTTCCGATAAAACCGCCGAGATTGTTACCGCCGTTTACGATCACCCGACCTTGATCATGGAGCAGCCCGGCGCCGAAGTCTGGCTGATGCATGCGCAACATTATCGCGAAGACAAGGCGATGCTGGATCTCAATCTGAACGTTGACTTCGCACTGGATAGCACGCGCAATATTGTTCTCGCGTCGCTGTTAAATGATGTCTTCGCTTTGCAAACCACGACCCTGCGCGATCGCGCCGGCCGGGCCGGGCTGGACATCACCATCGATCTGACGCCGGAAAAAAGCCAGATGATTCGCATCACCGGTTATAGCAGCCAACAACCAACACTGTTCACCGACCTGATTGATCACTTTGCACAATTGAAGATCAACGAACAGGATTTTGCGCAGGTACTGGATCGTTACCGGCTGGAGCGCATCAACGCGCGTAAGGCAGCACCGACACAACAATTGTTTAATCATATGTGGCGCTTGCTGTATGTCGCCAACTGGACCGACGAAGAATTATTGGCGGCGGCCAACCAGCTGACCCGTGCAGATCTGGTGGCCTATCATCAGCGCGTATTGCAGGAAAATTTATTGCGCGGTTACGCCTTCGGTAATTTTACCGAGGAGACGGTAAAAACCATCGCGCAATATGCGATGGAACAATTTAACAGCCAACGTCTGCCGCAAGAGCGTTTTATCCTGCCGATGATTACGCCCAACCCACAGGTTGCGATTAATTTCCGCGAAGCCATTGACCAGACGGATAACGCGCTCCTGTCGGGCATCATTGGTACCGAAAAATCCGTTGAGCAACACGCGCAACTGGTGTTACTCAATGGTATTTTCTCCAATGAGTTCTTTACCCAGCTACGCACTAATGAGCAATTGGGCTACACCGTTGGCAGCGCGCCGATTAATGTCGATGATTACCCGATGTTCGCGCTGTATGTGCAGAGCACCAATACTGAGTTACCAGACATCAAGGCACGGATGGATCGCTTCCGCGAGGAATTTTTTACCCAACTGCAAGCGCTGGACGACGCGACGCTGGAGCAAATGAAACAGGCGGAGATTGCACAGCTCACGCAAAAACCTACCGACTTTACCAGCGAAGCTCGCGAACATTTATATGACTTCAAATTCGGCCATCTGGATTTTGCGCGCAAGGAAAAAATGGTGGCGGCATTAAACAACGCCACCAAGGCCGACATTTTACAAACCTATGAAACGCTGTTGCTGCAACAGCAGGGCATGCCGGTGCTGATTCAATTAAAAGGCACGCATTTTATTAACAGTGCCTTCGTTAAAAAACCTTAGGATATTCTCTATGGGCGCCAGACACCGATGGCAATCTATTCCCCTGGCTGCCAAATTACTGGTTACCGGCGTAGCGATTATTGCGGCGCTGGTGCTGTTGAAACCACGCCCTGAACCTCGGCCCTTTGTCGCGCAGCCGCTGCCGGAGGTGGCCGTGGTGTTGGCTCAACCGCACACAACCACGCTGAATGTTAACGCACAGGGCACGGTGATGCCGCGTCGCCAGATCGATGTCATCAGCCAGGTCAGCGGGCGCATCACTCAGGTGGCACCAGCCTTTGTCGACGGCGGTTTTTTTGCCGCCAATGATTGGTTGGTGCAGGTTGATGAACGGGATTATCAATACGCTTTGATACAAGCCGAAGCCAATGTGGCGGATGCGCAACGCGCACTGACCAGCGAGCGCGGTCTGGCTCGCCAGGCACAACGTGAATGGCGCGATCTCGGCAATGCCGATGCCAATGATTTATTCCTGCGTAAACCGCAGATCGCTGCGGCCGAAGCGTTATTGGCCGCCGCACGCGCGCAACGGGACCAGGCAAAACTCAACCTTGAACGCACTCGCATCACTGTGCCTTTTAACGGGCGCATCAGTGAAACTTTTGTTGACCTCGGGCAGTTTGTAACGGCCGGCACACGCATCGCCTCGGTGTATGATGCCGCCGTGGCCGAAGTGCGCATTGCGCTCACGGATTTACAGGCCTTATTGATCGACTTGCCCATAAATAATCAACCCGGCGCAATTCCGGTCACGCTGACCGGCACCATCGCCGGCACAGAATATCAATGGCAAGGGCAGATGACGCGCACCGATGCGAGCCTTGATCCGCAATCACGCATGTATCAGGTGATCGTGGAAATTCGCGAACCGTTTAATCGCGAACGTCACCCGGTACCGATGTTGATGGGAATGTATGTTGAAGCCGAGATTACCGGCAAACCCATCGACAATATTATTCGCTTACCCAAAACGGCGGTGTTTCGCCGCGATCAAATTTATACGCTGGATGCCGAAAACCGCGTGCACCTGAAAACCGTACAAGTCCTGCGCAGCGACGAACAATTTGTGTGGCTGAGAGGTGATATTGCCGAGGGCGAAGCCGTGGTACTGGAACGCCAGGGTTATCTCAGCCCCGGCATCAGCGTTACCATAAAAGACCAACCGCCTGAGGTCGCACCGTGAATCGTTTGATTCAATGGTTTGTTGAAAACCGGGTCGCGGCCAACCTGCTGATGCTGTTTATCTTTATCGGTGGCTTCGCCAGCCTCGGCCATCTGGATAAAGAAGTATTCCCGATGGTCGCGCGCAACATCATCGAAGTGGAGATGAATTATCTCGGCGCAGGGCCTACCGAAGTTGAAGAACAAATTGCTATTCGAATTGAAGAAGCCATCGCCGATCTTGACGGCATCTATGAGATGACGTCCCGCTCACGTCAGGGCCGCGCTCTGGTCACCATTGAAGTGACTGAAGGTTACGACCCGCAACAAATCCTTAACGATATAAAAACCCGCGTCGATGCGATTAATACGTTTCCACCGGATGTCGAGCGGCCGATCACGCGTCGGCAGTTGCGTCGCAGCCCGTTGATGAGTCTCGCCTTGTATGGCGATGTGGATGAAGCCGCGCTGAAAGAAACCGGTTGGCGTGTGCGTAATGAATTGGCGCTGCTGCCAGGTATATCACTGGTACAACTCAACGGCACGCGGCCTTACGAAATGAGTATCGAAATCAGCGAAGCTAACCTGCGTCGACATCAATTAACCTTTGATGCCATCGCCCAGGCGATTCGCGGCACTTCGTTAAATTTACCGGCCGGGGTTATCAAGACGCCGGACGGTGATATTCAAATCCAGACCCGCGCCCAGGCAGACAGCACCGAGGAGTTCGGTCGTATTCCGGTGTTGACCCGCGCCGATGGCAGCAAATTATTGCTGCGCGATATCGCCGACATTCGCGACGGATTTTCCGATCAGGATATCGTGGCGCAATTCAACGGCAAACGCGCCGTGTTTCTGGAATTATCCATTACCGAAAATCCCGACATCATCGCCGCCACCGCCGAAGTTGAAAAATATCTTGCGCAGGCCAAACATACCTTGCCGGCCGGTATTCAACTGGAAGTCTGGCGCGATATGTCCAAACTGTTTGAAGGACGTTTGAATCTATTGCTCAGCAATGCCTTCAGCGGTCTGATTCTGGTATTTATTATCTTGATGTTATTTCTGCGCCCGTTATTGGCCATTTGGGTGTGCGTCGGAATCGCCACGGCGTTTGCCGGTGCTATCTGGCTGTTGCCGTACCTGGGTGTGAGCATCAACATGATTTCGCTGTTTGCCTTTTTATTGGTGCTCGGCATTGTGGTGGACGATGCGATTATCGTCGGCGAAAGTATTTACACTCGCCAGCAACATGGCATTCGCGGCAACGCCAGTGCGGCCAGCGGCGCAAAATTGGTGAGTGTGCCGGTTTTTTTTGCGGTGATCAGCACCATGATTTTCTTTGTGCCCATGCTCTCTATTCCCGGCACCATGGGTTCTATCTCTTATCCCATTCCGGTGGTGATTATCCTGTGCTTATTTTTTTCGCTGGTGGAATCGCTCTTGATTTTGCCAGCGCATCTTGCGCACATGAAACCCGAACGGGCGAGCCGTTTTGCCGCACTGCGTTGGCTGGCGCAACAGCGTCAATGGTTGGCCGATAAGCTGGATTATTTCGCGGGCACACTGTATCAGCCAGCCTTGCGTCGTATGCTGGCGTACAAAGGTGCGGTGTTGGTCGGGTTTACGCTCGCCTTCGCCTTTACGCTCGCATTATTTGCCGCCGGTTGGTTGCGCAGCAGTTTTATGCCGCATGTACCGGGAGACTCTGTCGAAGCGCGCGTGGTGTTGCCGGAAGGCACATCTTTTTATGAAACACGCCGTATTATGCAACAAGTACAAGACGCGGCTTTGGTCCTGCGCGACGATGAACAACTGCTCGCCAACAACGAGGACCAGCCGTTTATTCAGGGTATTCAAACCTGGGCTTATGGTGTGAATATTTATGTAGCCATCGCCTTACAAGATGCAGAGCAACGGCAGGTCTCGATCATCGATGTCAACCAACGTTGGCGTGAGTTAATCGGCGCGATCCCCGAAGCCAAAGAGTTTCGTCTCGACTTTACCGTAAATTCCGTTGATGACGATATTCGTTTAAATATGAGTATCAGCAGCAACGATCTGAAAGAACAGCAACGCGCAACTGAAGCCGTGCGCGCCGAACTGGAAAAATATACAGAAGTATTTGATTTACGCACCAGCCTTGAAGCCTCGCGACCGGAGATTGATCTGCGTTTGAAACCCAATGCGGAAATGCTCGGTGTGGATTTGAATCTGATCGCGCGTCAGGTGCGCCAGGCATTTTATGGTGAAGAAGCACAGCGGATTCCACGCGGCATTGAAGATGTACGCGTGCTGGTGCGCTACCCGGAAGCGGATCGTCAAACTCTGGAGCAACTGGATCGAATGCGCATTCGCACCGCCACCGGCGCCGAAATTCCGCTTACCGAAGTCGCGGAGATTGTGTTTGTGCCGGGTTACACCGTTATTGATCGCCGCGATCGCAAACGCAGCATCGCGATTACGGCCAATGTGCAGGAAGTCGGCGACCCCAATGCTATCGTTGCTGATTTGCTTGCACGCCATCTACCGAAATGGCAACGGGAATTTCCCGGCTTTACCTTGCGTCCGGACGGCACCATGCGCGATCAAGCCGATTTTATGGCCTCGGTGAAGAAAAATTTTATGCTGGCAGTGCTATTGATTTATGGCTTGATGGCAATCAGCTTCCGTTCCTATTGGCAACCTTTGTTAATACTCACCGCCATTCCGTTCGGTTTTATGGGTGCTGTCTTCGGCCATATGATTATGGGGCGCGAAGTAAGCATGTTATCCATGTTGGGCTTCGTCGCCTGCGCGGGTGTGGTGGTCAACGATAACCTGGTACTGCTGGATCGCATCAATCAATTGCGTCAGCAAGGGCTCGCCGTTATGGACGCTGTTGTGCAAGGCGGGCGTGATCGCTTTCGTGCCATTTTGCTCACCTCCGTGACGACATTTATCGGGCTGGTTCCCATCATGACTGAACAAAGTGTGCAGGCGCGCTTCCTGATTCCCATGGTGATCTCGCTTGCCTTTGGTGTACTCTTTGCCACGCTGGTCACTTTGATTTTAGTACCGAGTTTATATGTTACTGCCGAAGCCGTCGGCCATCGCTGGCTGAACTGGCGACGAACACTTTCTCCTGATGCTGTAGAGGATCAACATGACCAATCGCGATGAAGAAATATTCTGGAATCTGGTAGATCAATTTATTCAACAAGCCAACACCGCCTGCGAGGATGTTGATCCTGGTGTGGTGAGTGCCGCGTTGCTAAATGCGGCAGCGCGTTTCAATGCATTTGTGGTCGCCACATCCTCACTGGACCGCAAGGAATATATTGAAGAGATGGACAGCTCGCTCAATTATCTCACCGGCCGTTATCGCGAAGTCCTGCGCGATAATCTTGAGGATTATCGCGAGCACTACAAGGAATATGTTCGTGCGGACGAAAAGGAATAACTTGCTGCGAGAATCACGCAGCACCCAACTGGTATACAAGTATTGTTTTTGTGGCTATAGTCTAGAAGCCATCTCAAAAATCAATTGGCGAGACTCAGGCAAGGCGAAAAGTTGATGAGGAGCGGAGTTTACTTAAGTAAATGAGCACCGGAAGCAGCTTTTCAACGCAGCATCAGGCCGCCAAGTGATTTTTGAGATGGCTTCTACCCACTGATCATACCGCGTGAGATGAGGTGTTTATGTCCAAGATAATAATAACTGCTGTAAAACGTTTAACCTGTTTTGCATTCCTGAGCCTGGTGTTTATCGCCCCTGTCAATGCCGATGTGCGCCTG
>CAMPIG010000105.1 GCA_946886255.1 uncultured Cellvibrio sp.
AGTATGAGGGATTCCTGATGAGTCAATCAGATATTTCCGTTTCCAATGCCAATGAATTACCGTTGTTGCCCCTGCGGGATGTTGTGGTTTATCCGCACATGGTTACCCCATTGTTTGTCGGCCGCGGGAAATCCATAGAGGCGTTAGAACGCGCCATGGTGAGTGACAAGCAAGTACTGCTGGTCGCCCAAAGAAACCCTTCGGTAGATGACCCTACTGCAGAGGACGTATATTCCATTGGGACTATTGCTTCTATCTTGCAGTTACTCAAACTGCCCGATGGAACTGTCAAAGTGTTAGTGGAAGGGGTAGAGCGTGCAAACATTGAAGCTGTCGATGATCTCGATACTTTTTTTCGTGCCCGTATTGTACCTATGGCTGAAGAAGAATTATCCGGTAAAGAAGCGGATATTCTAATTCGCTCCACAATTGATCAGTTTGAAAAATATGTAAACCTCAGCAAGAAAGTACCGGCAGAGGTCATTACATCGTTGTCAGGTATTGATGACCCGGGTCGACTGGCAGACACCGTTGCCGCGCATATGGCGCTTGAACTTCCCCAGAAACAAACCATTCTTGAGATGGCGAGTGTGCGTGAGCGCATTGAGCATCTTTTGAATTTGATGGATGCCGAAGTTGACGTGATAGAAGTTGAGAAAAAAATTCGCGGTCGTGTCAAGAAGCAGATGGAGAAAAGTCAGCGTGAGTATTATTTGAATGAGCAAATGAAAGCCATTCAAAAAGAGCTTGGCGATCTCGGAGAAGAGGTTAATGAGATCGATGAGCTGGAAAAAAAGATTCACGCAGTGGGCATGCCGAAAGAAGTTGAAGAAAAGGCACGAGCCGAGTTAGGTAAATTGAAAATGATGTCGCCGATGTCGGCAGAGGCGTCCGTTTTGCGCGCATACATCGATTGGATGTTGAAGGTGCCTTGGAAAAAACGTAGCAAAGTTCGCCATGATCTTGCCCGTGCTGAAGAGGTGCTGGAAAAAGATCACTTCGGCTTGGAGGAAGTGAAAGAACGTATTCTTGAATATCTTGCTGTTCAACAACGGGTTAAAAAAATCAAAGGACCCATCTTGTGTCTGGTTGGGCCACCGGGTGTTGGTAAAACATCGCTCGGTGAATCAATTGCGCGAGCAACGAATCGCGAATTCGTGCGGATGGCATTGGGTGGGGTTCGTGATGAGGCAGAAATTCGTGGTCATCGTCGGACCTATATCGGTTCTTTACCAGGCAAATTGATTCAGAAGATGGCCAAAGTCGGAGTTAAAAACCCTCTGTTTTTGCTCGACGAAGTTGACAAGATGGGAATGGATAATCGTGGTGACCCTGCCTCGGCTCTCCTGGAAGTGCTCGATCCCGAACAGAACAATCATTTTAATGACCATTATCTGGAAGTTGATTACGATTTGTCGGATGTTATGTTTGTCTGCACATCCAACTCGATGAATATCCCCGGTCCATTGTTAGATCGGATGGAGGTTATTCGAATTCCCGGTTATACCGAGGATGAAAAACTTAACATTGCTTTGCGTTACTTGATTCCGAAACAAATGGAAGCTAACGGCTTGAAAGAAAGCGAAATCAATATCAAGCCTGAAGCCATTCGGGACATCGTTCGCTACTACACGCGCGAAGCAGGGGTACGCGGGCTTGAAAGAGAGATCGCCAAGTTATGCCGGAAGGTTGTCACTGGTCACGTGAAGAAAAAAAGCGTTAAAGTTGATGTTATCGGACCGGATTCATTGGAAAACCTGTTAGGTGTGAGAAAATTTGATTTTGGTCGCGCAGAAAACAGGGACCAAATTGGACAAGTTACCGGTCTTGCTTGGACTCAGGTTGGTGGGGAATTGTTAACCATCGAATCATCAGCTGTGGCTGGTAAAGGCAGGATGATTAAAACGGGATCGCTTGGTGACGTGATGCAGGAGTCTATCCAGGCTGCGTTAACCGTCGTCAGATCCAGAGCTCAAAGTTTGGGTGTTGCGCCGGACTATCATGAGAAAGTGGATATTCATATACACGTGCCTGAAGGTGCTACACCAAAAGATGGCCCCAGCGCAGGTATCGCGATGTGTACCGCATTGGTCTCTGTGCTGACGGGCATTCCGGTACGAGCAGATGTTGCCATGACCGGCGAGATTACCCTGCGTGGCGAAGTTTTGCGCATTGGGGGTTTGAAGGAAAAATTACTGGCGGCTCATCGTGGTGGCATTAAAACGGTAATTATTCCTGCTGAAAATGAGCGCGATCTCAAGGAAATTCCAGATAATATCAAAGAGGATTTGACTATCAAGCCGGTACAATGGATTGATGACGTTTTGCAGATTGCGTTACAGCATATGCCGACGCCACTGTCTGATGAAGAGTATCAGGCTTTGCAAAAGCAAGCTCAAAAGGATGATAACGCCAATCGTATCAGCACGCATTAATTGAGTGTTTCTTATGCGGTTACATCGGTTTCTCCTAGTAACAATTTGGGGTCGATGAAACTGCTACAACCCGCATGGATGCTGGCTGAATAACCCGATTGACCAAAATACAGGCAA
This sequence comes from uncultured Cellvibrio sp., assembly GCA_946886255.1. The sequence continues at coordinate 2,553 of CAMPIG010000105.1, forward strand.
TTGGGTTATTCTGTGCTATAAAGCAACAATGTCTCCTTGACCCTTATGGTGTCAGTTGGTATAAATCGCAGTTCATTTGCTGCACCGGTAGTGCAGGGTAGATGTCCAAGATAACAATTGCCTGTACTAACGTATTTCTGAAACAAATAAATCAAAAGGGGTTAAGTGTGAATAAAACTGAGCTGATTGAAGCCATTGCCGCGTCTGCGGATATTCCTAAAGCGGCAGCTGGTCGTGCGTTGGACGCAGTCGTTGACAGCATTACTGGTGCCCTGAAAAACGGTGACTCTGTAGTTCTTGTGGGTTTTGGTACTTTCTCTGTGAAAGAGCGTGCAGCACGTACCGGTCGCAATCCGCAAACTGGCGCCGAGATCAAGATTGCAGCTGCCAAGGTGCCGGGCTTTAAAGCAGGTAAAGCTTTGAAAGACGCCGTCAATTAAGCCGAATGTCAGGTACTGTTGAAATTACATAGCAGTGCTGGTGTTGTAAAAAGGGCGCATCCATCGGTGCGCCTTTTTTATTGAAACAGGGCTTTTTTACTTTAATAACGATAATATCGGGCGTAAGTTGTTTTCCCTGAATATTAGAATAGATCGCTGGAAAGTCAGGAGTAGATCACATCATGTTGCAAAGTCTTCGGGACAACTCCAAAGGGGTTATATCGGGAATATTAATTGGGTTCCTGGTCATTATTTTTGCGGTATCCGGTTCGGAGGCATTATTCAATTTTGATCCGGCGACTAAAGGTGTGGTTAGCGTTAATGGTGAAGATATTACCGAGGTGGATATCGCCCGCGCCAGTGCCAATTACAGACGACAAATGGCTGCGCAATATGGAGACTCACTTCCGGCGGATTTCCTGAGTGATGAAAACATTCGTCAACCGGTGGTAGAAAATCTGATTCAGCGAAAAGTGCTGACTCAAACAGCTGAAGAATCAGGTATGACCGTTGGTGATAGTTTTGTAAACCAACAAATTTTATCTACTCCACAATTCCAGGGTAGCAACGGCGCATTCGATCCGAATGTATATCAGCAACTCCTGCGTACGGCGGGTTTTACCCCGGCAAATTACAAAAAAGCCTTGGCAGAAGATTCGCTGGTAAATCAATTAACTGCCGGTGTTATTGAAAGCAGTTTTGTTACTCCAGCGGAGCTGGAAACAATTATTGCCTTGAGTTTCCAGACCCGTGATTTTAGTTACGCGGTAATCCCCGCTGCAAAAATTGGTGAGAGTGTTGAAGTCTCTGATGCCGAAATCGAAGCATATTATCAGTCCAATACTCAATCATTCACTCATCCGGAACAGGTTGCCGTTGACTATATCGACCTTAATGTTGCAGATTTAATGAGCGGAATTGAAATCACTGAAGAGCAGGCCCGTCAGCAGTTTGAGCAAAATGTTGCGGCATTTGAAGCGCGTACGGAGCGTGAGGCAGCTCACATCCTTATAGAAGATAACGATGAAGCCAAAATAGCTGAAGTCAGTGAAAAACTAGCGGCCGGTGACGACTTTGCCGCGCTGGCAAAGACATACTCTGACGATCTCGGCACTCGTGATCAGGGTGGTGATCTTGGCTTTACCAATGGTGAGGCTTTTCCTGATGCGTTCGAAAGTGCGTTGGCAGCGTTAGAGGTGGGTGCGATCTCTGCTCCGGTCAAAACGGACGCTGGGACACACTTCATTAAATTGGTGTCGGAACGTGGTTCAGAGCCACCGACATTCGAAGAAGAGCACAACCGTATTGTAGATCAACTCAAACGCGCTGAAGCCGAAAATCAATTTGTCAATCTGCTTGAGCGGTTGCGCGATCTTTCCTATAACGCAGAGAGCTTGGCCGAGGTTGCCGAGGAATTGGGACTGGAAAAGAAAAATACAGGTCTATTTGGCCGGGGTGCAGGCGAGGGTATCACCGCTGAAACGCAGTTTGTCACGGCAGCGTTTTCTGATGAGGTGCTGGTAGAAAATAACAGTAGTGATGTGATTGAGCTGGCACCCAATCGTGTGGTTGTGTTGAAAAAAACTGAACACAAACAAAGCTACATCAAGCCTCTTGAAGAGGTTAAAGAGGAGATTACAACGATTGTTCGCGATAATAAGATTCAAAGCTTGTTGGCTGCCCGCGCGCAGGAAATTGAATCTGCGGTGACAGCAGGGCAAACTCTTGAGTCAGCTGTCGCCGGCGCTGGCTATGAAGTGAAAACCGCTGAAGATGCAGAGCGAAATGATGTCAATATAGACCGGGATGTTTTACGTCAGGCATTTAGCTTGGCCAAGCCTCAAGGTGATGCTCCGGTAGCGGCTTCAACTCGTACTTCGACCGGTGACTACGCGGTGATTTCACTAACTGCAGTTAATCTGGGTGGACAAGAGTTACCTGAGGAGCAGAAAACGGCTATCGCAGCGCAATTGAAAAATATGACTGGCCAAGGCGAATACGCAAGTTATCAGGATTTACTTCGCGAGAATGCGAGCATCAAGCGTTAAGACTAAAAGCCCATCGTAAGATGGGCTTTTTACTTTCAGGGCTAGACAACACTAAAGCGATTACGTCCGCTTTCTTTTGAGTGATAAAGCGCTTGGTCAGTTTTCTCGATCCATGCCCGATAATCTTCTACGTGATCCGTTAATTGGCTGATACCCAAGCTAATGGTGAACTGCACCTGCTGACCTTCCGCGTAAACCACCATATTTTCCACCGTTTGCCGGAGCCGCTCGGCAAAGACGCAGGCACCCTCGGCATTAGTGCCTGTCAGGATAACGCTAAATTCCTCTCCGCCGTAACGACCTGCTATATCGAGATCACGGATCTGAGCGCGTATGGCTCGGCTGACTTGTCGAATAACATCATCCCCGACGGTGTGCCCATAAGTATCGTTAACCCTTTTGAAATGATCGATATCCAGCATTATCAGGCTGCAAGGTAACTCGTAGCGATCAAAGCGCTTGAACTCCTGGATCAGCCGACTCTCCCAGTAGCCCCGATTGTACAAGCCGGTCAGATGGTCAATCCGGCTAAGTTCCTGAAGTTGTCGGTTTGCAGTTTGCTGAGCCAACTTGTTAACAGCAGTATCAGTAACGTCATAGATAATCAGGCAGATGTGCTCAACGCGTCCCTTAGTATCAATTAGCGGGATGATGGTACTGTTTTGATACATATGTTCGGCAGTGCCGGTGATGGGGCGGTAATGAGGGAAACGGAAGAGGTAAGGGCGTTGTTCCCAGGTGGTGAATGCAGCATTCTGGAGTACGAAAACAGATTGTGCTTTATGGTGAAACCAACGTTCGGAAAGTTCCGGAAAGACGGTGAAGATGTTTTTTCCCAACACATCTTCCGGCTGTTTACCGCTGTGGTTTTGCATAAAGCTATTCCACAATTCGATAGTGTAGTTTTTGTCCATCACTATCAGGCCGGTATCAATGTTCTGAAGGATGTCCATTAGCCAATGGACATCCTTGAAAAAGGCACTTAAATCTTCTCTGATAGCCATGCGTCAGGTAACGTCGCCGTTTAATCCAGAAGGTAATTCAGCTTTTCCACCAGCCTGGGAACTGAGTTTTCAGCAATTACCAGTAAAAGATCACAATTAATCCGATGATTTTCAATAGCGTAGTTGATTTCTACAACCAGCGCCTGCTTCCAGCGCATGTTTGTGCTTTGTAGCAGGTCAGTGATGTTGCAATGTTGACCCAGCAGCATGGGTGGTCCGAAACTGAAATGGATGTCGAGTTGTTCTGCCAGACCTTTCAGGCAAGCGCCGTTCAGTACATTGGCTGTATCCATTAAAAGTTCATAGCGTGCTTTTTCATCCGGATTACTGTCATATTTCAGCAATCTGGCCAAGTCGTCATAATCCGTGTCATTGAAGATCAGCATGGCTTCTCCTGCCAACCCACCCCCTATGAATCCTTGACATACTCCAAATACGGCTTCGTCTGACTGCCGGTTGAGTGACTGAAGCACCATAGCAATGTCGGTGGGATTGAGGACGCTGACATGCGGGATGGAGAGAACGACAAAGACATCTAGCAGTCGCGCCAGACGATCACCCGCTTGCCCCATTGCCACATTGGTGATTTCTTGCAGGCAATCGCGCTGATCTTCAGTTAGCAAGTTTCCGAGCATGGTAATTGGCTATCTTTGTTATGTCCTAGGTGGGTATAAGAAGCTTAGCAGCTATCCTCCAGGGTGTCTGGTCCACTGGCTACTTTTTATAGGAGCAGTGAGAGCTTGTTTCAAGAGTAGCGGGAGTTTCTTACAAGAAAAGGGGAACTTGAGCAATTTTTGAAACAGGTTATGCAGACCCGACAGCTGATTGATACTATGGGTTCCTCCACTTATACGCGCCCCGTGAATTTCTGCGAGCATATCAGCAAATTGTTTAATCTTTGAAAAAAGCGAAATCACTGATGAAGATAAAGTTAACCTATTGGTTTGTGGTCTTGGGAATATTCACAGGGTGTTTTCACGACAATCGTAGCGCGGTGGAAGTCGGAAATGAGCGACAGATTCTTCATATCGGAAATGGCAGCGAGCCTTCCGATATCGATCCACATATTACAACCGGCGTTCCGGAAAACCATATTCAATTGGCGTTGTTTGAAGGGCTGGTGTCTAAAAGCTCCGCTACTCTCGACATTATTCCCGGGGTTGCTGAATCCTGGCAGGTCTCAGATGATGCTCTGCATTACACATTTCATTTGCGTAAAAATGCCCGTTGGTCAAATGGTGATGCGCTTGTCGCGGAAGATTTTGTCTGGTCATGGTACCGCGCGTTGTTACCCAGCCTGGGTAATCAATATGCCTATGCTTTTTTTGGAATTAAAAATGCTGAACGATTTAACAAAGGCGAGATAACAGACTTCAATCTTGTCGGGGTCAAGGCCCTGAATAATCATACTCTGGCAGTGGAACTTACGCGCCCGGTGCCTTACTTTCTAGAGCTGCTTGATCATCACGCGATGGATCCCGTGTATAGAGCGACCATTGAAAAATTTGGCGCCCCAGGTGATCGCGGAACGGCTTGGACCAAGCCGGAAAATTTTGTGGGTAACGGACCTTTCGTAATGAAAGAATGGGTGCCCAATAAAGTTGTAGTTGTGGAGAAAAATACTTTTTATTGGGATGAGCAATCCGTTAAATTGCAGGAAATACATTTTTATCCCATCGATAAATCTGCAACGGAAGAGCGAATGTTTCGTGCGGGCCAATTGCACATTATTCGTCAGTTACCGACCGATAAAATAGCGCATTACCAAGCTAACCATCCCGAGGTATACCGGTTTTACCCCAATTTCACGACATATTTTTACCGCTTCAATACGCATCGCCCGCCCCTGAATGATGCACGAGTTCGTCAGGCGCTGGCCTATTCTATTGACCGGCAACAAATAGTGGAGCGGGTGACGCGCGGCGGTCAGCCTGCGGCCAGATCTTTCATTCCACCGATGCAAACTGGCTACCGCTCTTCTGCTTCCATGCCGGAGAACATCGAAAGGGCGAGAGAGTTGTTGGCAGCGGCGGGTTATCCGGAGGGAAAAAATTTTCCGTCATTAACAATTTTGTATAACACCGATGAAGATCATCAAAAAATTGCGTTGGTGATTCAACAGATGTGGAAGAAAGCCCTGAATATTCAGGTGAAACTGGAGAATCAGGAATGGAAGGTTTTCTTTGCCTCCCAGCGAACCGGTAACTACGATATTGTGCGGGGCTCCTGGTCTGGCGATTTCTATGATCCGCAGAATTTTCTCGATGTATTTCGAGCAGATAACGGCAATAATCGCACGGGCTGGGCGAATGCCGAATACGAAGCATTGGTGCAGCAGGCGGAGCAAACGAGTGATCAGTCGGCACGCTTTGCGTTGTTCCAGCAAGCGGAAGCCATCTTACTAGCAGATGCGCCGATCATCCCTATTTACACCTACACCAGTAATGCTTTGGTAGCGGAATCGGTGAAAGAATGGCATAACAATATCATGGACTATTGGTCTTACAAACACGTATACCTGGACCCGGGTACCACGTCTTCCTCAAGGAAACCGTAGATCATGTGGATGTTTATTATAAAACGTATCGTGCAAGCGATACCGGTTATGCTAGTTGTCATCACGGTTACGTTTTTTATGGTGCGTGCGGCGCCCGGAGGACCCTTCGACGATGAGCGGGATGTTCCGCCGGAGGTATTGAAAAATCTTAATGCCCGTTACAACCTGGATGCGCCGGTATGGCAGCAGTACACCGATTATCTTGGCAACTTGCTGCACGGTGATTTTGGTCCTTCATTTAAATTTACTAACCGAACCATCAACGAGATGATCGCATTCGGTTTTCCCGTCACACTTGAATTGTCTCTTTATGCGTTGTTGTTTGCCATGTGTGTGGGCTTGATGGCAGGCATTATTTCAGCGTTGAAACCGAATAGCTGGCAAGATTATGTACCCATGTCAACGGCTATGCTGGGTATTTGTTTGCCATCATTTGTTTTGGGGCCGCTGCTTATTCTTATATTTGGTATTTGGCTTGAATACCTGCCAGTCTCCGGTTGGGGCTATACTCCCAGCGATAAAATCTTACCCTCGATCACCTTGGGTTTTACCTATGCGGCTTATATCGCACGCATCAGTCGCGGTGGTATGTTGGATGTTTTATCGCAGGATTATATTCGCACTGCCCGAGCCAAAGGCTTGTCTTCCTTTCGGATTGTATGGGTTCATGCATTACGCGGTGGATTGACGCCGGTAGTGTCCTTCCTGGGGCCAGCTATGGCCGGATTGCTGGCCGGCTCCTTCGTCGTAGAAAGTATCTTCCAGATTCCCGGCTTGGGACGTTATTACATCCAGGCGGCTTTTAATCGTGATTACACCATGATTCTCGGTTTTACGATTTTTTACGCGGGATTGATTGTTATCTTTAACTTACTGGCTGACATCTTGCTGGTATGGCTCAACCCTAAACTGCGTCACCAACTTGCGAGTAAAGCCTGATGGAAGGTATTGAAAAAGGCGCGTCGCTGACGCAAGACGCTTTTCGCCGTTTACGTAAAAATAAAATGGCCATGGCGGGTTTGAGCATTCTGATTTGCATGGTTGTTATTGCTCTACTGACACCCTTAATTGCACCTTATGAGTATGATGCGCAGAACCTCGATCTCGGTGCCAGCCCACCATCGATAGCACATTGGTTGGGTACCGATGTGTTTGGACGTGACCAATTAACCCGCATTATGTATGGCAGTCGTATTTCATTGATGGTGGGATTTATTGCAACCACAGTAGCCTTATTGATTGGTGTGCTATGGGGTGCAACAGCGGGCTATATCGGCGAACGCACTGATGCGTTTATGATGCGTATAGTTGATGTGCTCTACGCCTTGCCCTTTACCATTTTTATTATTTTGTTAACGGTAATCTTTGGTAGCAGTATGTTGCTGTTATTTCTCGCCATTGGTGCGGTTGAGTGGTTAACTATGGCGCGCATTGTGCGCGGCCAAGTGCTGACATTAAAACAACAGGAATTTGTTGAGGCAGCAGTAGCTTTAGGACTTTCGCCCTGGAAAATTATCGTGCGCCATCTGATTCCAAATACCTTGGGGCCAGTGATTGTGTACACAACATTGACGATACCCAGTGTGATTCTGCTTGAATCTTTTCTCAGCTTTTTAGGTTTAGGTATTCAACCACCGGAAAGCTCCTGGGGCTCTCTGATTTCTGATGGCGTTGAGTCTATGGAGGAATATCCCTGGTTGCTGGTCTTTCCGGCATTGACCTTGTCTATTACGTTATTTTCGCTGAATTTCCTAGGCGATGGTTTGCGTGACGCGCTGGATCCGCGCGCTTCAGGAGATTGATCCATGACATTGCTGCAAGTGGAAAATCTGCGCATTTGTTTTCATACCCGTAATGGCACAACAGTCGCAGTAGAGAATATAAATTTTTCTCTCGCGACGGGAAAAGTATTAGGTATTGTCGGTGAATCAGGTTCGGGAAAATCTGTAGCCTGTTACAGCTTGTTAGGCTTAATTCCGTCGCCGCCGGGAAAAGTTGAAAACGGACGCGCGTTATTTGCCGGTAATGATTTGCTGAGCATGAATGAAAAATCCTTGCGCAAAATTCGGGGACACCGGATCAGTATGATCTTTCAGGACCCCATGACGGCGTTAAATCCGTACATGCGCATTGTAGATCAACTGGTTGAACCGTTGATCGCTCAAAAAAAACTGTCAGTGAAAGACGCAAAAATCAAAGCCATAACGGCGTTGGAAGAGGTGGGCATTCATGATGCAGCAACACGCATTAATGATTATCCGCACCAGTTTTCCGGAGGAATGCGTCAACGGGTCATGATTGCCATGGCATTGATATCCGAGCCTGAACTGCTCATCGCTGATGAGCCCACCACAGCCCTGGACGTAACGGTCCAAGCCCAGATTCTGGCCTTGATTAAACAATTACAACAGACACGTAACCTGGCTGTTATTTTTATTACGCACGATCTTGGGGTGGCCGCGATGATGGCGGATGATATTCTCGTGATGCAAAAAGGCAAAGTAGTTGAGCAAGGGACAACGGAGCAAATCGTTTTTCATCATACGCATCCTTATACCAAAAAACTTTTTGGTGCAGTGCTGACAACAGCAAAACCCGCGCCCAGTGCGGTACGGTCAACGGAACCTCCTTTTTTGCAAGTGAATCACCTGAACACCGGTTTTGCTGTGCGTGCGGGTCATCTTTTTCGCAAAACCGTTCAGATGATTAAAGGTGTCGATGATATTTCCCTTACCCTCCAGCAAGGTGAGATTTTAGGTTTGGTAGGCGAATCCGGCTCGGGAAAGTCTACACTTGGTCGAAGCATCATGCGTTTGGTGGATAGTCAGTCCGGCGAAATTTTATTACAGGGAAAGGATCTGCGCCGGCTTTCCGGGAAGGCATTAAAAGTCGAGCGACGTCATTTTCAGATGATTTTTCAGGATCCTTATGCTTCACTCAATCCGCGCATGACAGTATTTGATACGCTCGCAGAGCCCTTGCTTTTACATGGCGTTGCGAATAAAGCGACTTTGCTTGAGCAGGTTAACCAACTGATGGATGATGTGGGGCTGGAGCGACGATTTATTCGCAAATATCCGCATGAATTTTCCGGCGGGCAGCGCCAGCGTATTGCTATTGCCCGCGCATTGGCGCTGAAGCCTAAATTGATTATTGCCGATGAGCCAGTATCCGCATTGGATGTAACCATTCGCGCACAAATATTGGAATTATTACTGACCTTGACTCAAAAGCATGGGTTGACGATGTTATTTATTTCCCATGATATGTCAGTGGTGCGCTATCTGTGTGACA
>CAMPIG010000106.1 GCA_946886255.1 uncultured Cellvibrio sp.
GTTTTTTGTTCTTTTAATTTTTACGAGCGATTCAGCGTTAATTACAATTTAAAATATGACGCCATAACTTGTGGAGACCTCTATTTTTTTCAACAAAGTTATAAGCGACTGCGGTCAGAATCACATTTCCTCTTTGGATAAAATCTATGGCTGCGCTACTCTCTATAATCTAAACCACCATTTTATTCACCAGCGCATTACTATTGGGTAATCATTGCAACTGCTCCGTGATCTCAGGATCTGCCGGGGAGACGTGCTGTCGGTCGGGTCGAGGTGCGAATGGATAAGATGCAAAAAGTTTTGGCGCTGATTGCATTGCTATGTCACAGCCTTATCGTTTTCGCTGGCGGAAACCACGATGGTATCGAACATCAGGTCAAGGCCGCCTTCCTCTATAAATTTGCCGGCTATGTCGAATGGCCCGCAAGTGCTTTTTCCGCAGCGGATGAAAATTTCCAGATCGGCGTCGTCAATGCAGACGATGTGGCCGATGAACTGATCCGGTTGAATGACGGCATCCAGATCAGTGAACGATCCGTCAGTATCAAACGATTCTCTGCCACTGACCGGATCTCCGGTGTGCAGATGTTATTTGTGGGCCACCAGCCCGGACAAGAATTACCCATCATCTTGCAGCAGGTTGATTCAGCCCCGGTACTCACCGTCACCGAGGAAGAAGGCGCTCTTGAATCTGGCAGCATTATTAATTTTGTTCCCGTTGATGATTACATTCGCTTTGAGATTTCTGTCACGCGCGCAAACCGTTGTGACATAAAAATAAGTGCACGTTTGCTGAACGTCGCCCTGAATATTCAGAAGCGGAGTTAACTATGAACCCCGTCCGCCTTCGCTCAGTTCGTCAAAAATTGTTGCTCATCGTGCTGCTCGCCAATATTTTTGCACTGGCTGCTGCCGGTAGCGCCTTGCTGTATCACGATTTAAATGAGTATCGCAAAACAACCGCCGCCGCATTGACCACTCTCGCCAGTATTCTTGCCCAAGGCAGTGCCGTCGCTCTGGATTTTGATGACGTTGATGTAGCCCAGGAAAACCTGGTGTTACTTGAGGCAAACCCCAGCATTGTCGTGGGTGCGATCTTCACCAGCGAGGGGGAATTATTCGCCCGCTACGGCGATGACAATTATCAGCACGTGCTGCCCTCGCCGCCCCTCAACAACGATAGTTTTCAATTCCGTAACGGCGAGCTGATTGTGTCCAAACAAATAGTAACGCCGAGCGGTGTGGTCGGCAGTGTTTATCTGGTGCAACAATTTAATTTAGCCACCTGGCTCAGCAGCTACCTCACCATCCTCGCCATTATTCTTGCCCTGAGCCTCGGCCTCAGTTTATTTATCTCTACGCGTTTACAACGCTGGATTTCTGTACCGATTCAAGCCATCAGCAGTGTGGCCAGGCAAGTCACTGTGCACCGTAATTATCAGTTGCGGGCAACGAAGATTACCCAGGATGAAATCGGTCAGTTGGCCGATGACTTCAACGATATGTTGACTACGCTGGAACACGAAATTGCGGAACGCACCACCGCCGAAAAAGAGGTGCGGCAGTTTAATATGGAGCTGGAACAGCGTGTTGATCAACGCACCGCCGAGTTACAGATCGCCAACCAACACCTGACAGCGCGCACCGAAGAAGCAGAAAGCGCCAATCGCGCCAAGGCGGCGTTTCTCGCCAATATGAGCCACGAAATTCGTACGCCGATGAATGCAATTCTCGGACTCGCTTATTTGCTGGACCAAAGCGAACTTGATGCGGACTCAGCCGATCTCGTCAGAAAAATCCGTAACGCCGGGCGTTCGCTGCAATCCATCATCAACGATATTCTCGACCTGTCCAAGATTGATGCTGAGCGGTTGGAGATTGAGCATGTACCTTTCGATATCGGAGAAGTGATTGACAACCTTGTGAGCATCACCGCTGCCAATCTCGGGGCGAAAGATATTGAACTGATCGTGTCGCCTGCGCCTGACATAAACGGTCAACTGATTGGCGATTCCCTGCGGCTCGAACAGGTGCTCATTAACCTCGTCGGCAACGCGATTAAATTTACCGAGCGGGGATCGATTATCGTGGATATTCAGAAAGTCGCTGAACATGACAAGCATGTGGATCTGCGTTTCTCTATCAAAGACACAGGTATCGGCATTCCGCCGGAAAATCAGGCCCAGATTTTTTCGGCTTTCAGCCAGGCTGATGTTTCCACCACACGTCGTTTCGGCGGTACAGGTTTGGGCCTAACTATCTGCCGCCATCTGGTGAAATTAATGGGCGGCGATATCGGTGTGAACAGTGAACCGGATAAAGGCAGCGAATTCTGGTTTACGGTACCTTTAGATTTTGTACCAGACGGAGAGAAAAATAAAAAGCCCGTAAAACTGGATATTCTGATTGTGGATAGCAATCCACTTGCCAGTGAGAATCTGGAGCGTATCGTGCAATCGCTCGGCTGGAGTGGAAAGCGCGCATCATCTGGCGAAATCGCCATTCAGAAACTACAGGAAAAAATTTCCGGCAAGGGAAAATTCGACGCGCTCTTAATTGATTGGAAAGTGGGCGATAGTACCGGCCTTGATGTCGCCAGAATGATTAAAAAAGCCTACAAGGACGGCTTACCGCCGATCATCCTGATGATGCCGACCTTCGCGCGCGACGAAACACCGATGGTCAGTGGTAATATCCGCAGCGTGTTAAATAAACCGGTAACCAGTTCGTCGTTGTACAATATTATTGGCGACGTGCTACAACTTCACACGAAACAGCATAGCCTGGCAACAGCGAAGAAAAATAAAATTAAACGCCTGGCCGGCCTCCATGTACTGGTCGTAGATGACAATGCGGTAAACCGCGAAGTTGCCATGCGTTTCCTGACATCAGAAGGGGCCGATGTCAGCGTTGCGGAAGACGGTAAGATGGCCGTGGAATGGATCACGACAAATCTCGCTACGCTGGATCTGGTGTTGATGGATGTGCAGATGCCGGTGATGGATGGTTACGAAGCCACACGCCATCTTCGCTCACTGCCTGAATGCGAGAAACTCCCGATCATTGCATTAACCGCGGGCGTCTTTGAAACACAGATCGATGCCGCTCGCGAAGCCGGAATGAATACGGTCGTCACCAAACCGTTTAATATCGATGATCTGGTGAATGCCGTTCTTCATCTTGAAATATTAAAACGTGAAAAACATAAACGGCAGCGGTAATTTTTTTGCCATAACGAATCGATTAACAGTTTGCATATGCTCAGGCAGTCTATAGCAGGTGCAAGCAAAAAAACGAACGGAATATCTAACAACGAGCGGTTAAAAATGCGCCACTTAAAATCAACATCAGCAACTGTCAAATGTCTCTGCAGTCTGGGGGCCTTATTGTTCACGCAAAGCTCGTTGGCCAATGGTAATTACATGGCAATGAGCCTTGAGCAACTCCTGAATGTAAAGGTGCATAGTGCGGCCAAAAAATCAGAGTCGCTCGGCGATACATCGGCGGCGATTTACGCCATCACCAGCGCAGACATCGAACGGTCAGGCGTGACAACCATCCCGGATGCCTTGCGCATGGTTCCCGGCGTTGAAGTTGCACAAGCAGATTCCAACAGCTGGGCAATCAGTATTCGCGGTTTTAACAGCGCTCTGGCCAATAAATTATTAGTTCTCGTCGATGGCAGGACCATCTATAACCCGGTGTTCGGCGGTGTCTTATGGGAAGCGCACGACCTCATGCTGGAGGATATCGAACGCATTGAAGTGATTCGCGGTCCCGGCGGTTCTTTGTGGGGAGCCAATGCGGTAAACGGAGTTATCAATATCACCACCAAACACACGCGGGATACTCAGGGTTCCCTCGTCAGTGCCGTCGCGGGTGACGAAGAAAAAGGTACCTTGAACGCGCGTCAAGGTGGTGTGTTTGGCGCGCGCGGTACCTATCGCGTTTACGCTAAAGGATTCAAGCGGGACTCCTCCATCAAGCCGGCTATGGGCACTGGCTCTGCAGCAGATACCTACGACGAATGGGACGGTTATCGCGGTGGCTTCCGCATGGATTGGGCTGATGAATTTACCTTACAGGGCGATGCCTATCGCACCGACGCGCAACAGTTGCGTCCGAATTTTTCATACGTTGTACCGACCACCATCGAGCAACAAACTATCATCTACGAAGGCGCCAATCTGCTTGGACGATGGACGGATAAAAAGTGGAACGGCCCGACCCTAAGGATGCAAGCCTATGTCGATTGGAATCGGCGCGATGAACCGTTTAATTTTATCGACGACCGCACGACGGTAGATCTGGAAGCACAGTACGATTTTGTGTCGACAGAACGTCATGCTGTTATTGCCGGGGCCGGGGCGCGCTGGTTGTTTGACGATAGGGAAGGAAACCACAACGTCGAATTTACACCGCAAGAAGATGAATATGCCGTGTATAACGCGTTCGTGCAGGACAAAATTACCCTCGTGCCTGAGCGTTGGTTTTTGACCTTGGGTACTAAATTCGAACACAACGACTTTTCCGGTTACGAAGTGCAGCCCAACGTGCGATTGCAATGGCTGATGGACAACGATCAATCCTTCTGGGCGGCTATCTCACGCGCGGTGCGAACACCAACGCCCCTTGAGGAGGACCTCACCAGCACGCTCCTCACTGCACCGAGCGTGCGCGTAGCATTCGTTCCGAATGACGATGTAGCATCGGAAGAACTCACCGCCTATGAATTTGGCTATCGCCATCAATTTACTCCCGCTTTCTCGGTAGACCTGGCCGCCTTTTATAACGACTATGACAAACTTTCCACCGTTCGCATTGGTGATCCCGAGCTGATTAATAATGGTATTGATCCTGTACATTTTTTAGTGCCCGTACAATTCGTCAACGACATGTATGGTCACACACGCGGTGCTGAAATAACCTCAGGCTGGACTATCACACCCACATTGCAAGTCTCTGCCAGTTACAGCTATTTATACATGTCATTGACTACCGATGACGAAGATCGCGAAGCAGCGGAGCGACTCAGCCCACGGCATCGCGCAAGCACGCGGGTGTATTGGGATATTCGCGAAAATATCATGCTTGGCGCAACCGCCAGTTATGCAGACCGGCTGCCGGCAAGCGATGTAGATAGTTATGTGCGACTGGATCTGAATCTGGGTGTGGAGCTGACCGACAATGTTCGGTTTAACCTCGTCGGACAGAATCTGCTTGATTCCGCGCACCGGGAATTCGGCACAATCGATGCCATCAACGCAGCAGAAATTGAACGAAGTATTTTTGCCAAATTGACCTGGCAATTTCGTTAGGGAATTTTTTCCTGTGTCGCATCACGGTCGGGATGCGACACAGCCTGACCATTTCAAAAGCTTGCGTCGTTACCGCTTGTACATCCGCACATAATCCACTTCCATATGGCGCGGCCAGATATCAGAATCAACGCCCGCTGCGCCGCCCCAATTACCGCCGATGGCGAGATTGAGGATCACATAAAAGGATTTATCAAACGGCCAGGATTCCCAGCCGCGATGGTCATTGACGTAAGTAAAGTAATGCACATCGTCGATATAAAAATCCATGCGACCCTCATCCCATTCCACCGCATACACATGGAATACTTGTGTCACATCTGGCATCAACACTGAACCTTTGCGCTGCATGCCGTTAACCCAGTAATAGGCTTTATTGTGGGTAGTGGCGTGAACCTGCCCCTCGTCGTAGCCCACGTGCTCCATGATGTCGATCTCACCACTGTCGGGCCAGCCAGCGCCATAGCCGGTGTAGTCAGTTGGCATCATCCAGATCGCGGGCCAGGTGCCGCGCCCGGACGGCAACTTCGCACGCACTTCAACGCGGCCATATAGCAAGTCGCCTTTATTTTGCGAATGAATGCGACCGGACGAATACTCGCTACCCATGTAATTATCTTTGCGGCCTTCAATGATCAGCACACCGTCCTGCACACGCACATTTTCTTCGCGATTGGTGTAACGTTGCAGCTCGCTATTCACCCAACCCGGCGCCTGGATTTCATAATTCCATTTAGTGGGATCGGGTGCGCCGGTGTAATCAAACTCATCGAACCAGAATAATTCCCATGCACCTTCCTCATGGGGCTGAGTAACGGTCAATGCACTCAGGATGGCTTCGTCGACCACACCGGTAAAGACAATATTGATTTCACCATCCGCAATCACAATGTTCGGCACTGTCACATCATAGGCCGTGTTGGTCGCACCACTGATATTGCGCACATCCAGTTCGGCAATACGCTCCTCGCCTTCCACCTGCACCGAAAATATTCGTTCGCCGGCATTATTCACAATATTTTCGGCAAAGCGCAGTGTCAGGTTGTAGGTGCCGTCCGGCAATTCGTGTGCGTAGGAAAATTGTGTCCCGCGGCGTTCACTTTTGTAGAGCGTCGGGTTGTGGGTTGCTTTGATCTCAGCGGAAATTTGCCGCGTTGCACCATCAGTAAAACCTTCGTCCGCTGCATAGGCAATCCCATCCACCGACACAAACGCATCACCACCGGCATTCACCGCCCACACCACCGATTCGTTAAATACGGAAGTATCCACCACGCTCAACTGGCGAATCGCCTCGCCGGATTTACCGTTGGAATCTGTCGCACTCACCTTCAAGGTGTGCAAGCCCGGTGGCAAATCTTCCAGCGTCCATTCATAGGGCGCTTCATCATCTGCCGCCACCAACGCATCGTTGCGATATAAAGCAACCTCCGTCGCCGTCGCGCCGCTGGCTAACGTGATTCGTGCCTTGACGCTCACCACCATGGAAGACGCCACACTGGCACTCGGCAACGGCTCAGAAAAAGCCACCACCGGACTATCCGCCGGTGGCGTCACCGGTGGTGGTGACGCCGAAGGACCGCCACTGCCACCACAGCCGGCAAGCATAAACACCAACGCGACCAAACCAAAAACCCCAAGGCTACCGAAATTTTTCATAACCGACCTTAAACCTTTATGAATTTTTATACTGATGTTTATCCACGCTGCGCCGCTGATATTCTCACCTATGGAAATAACCTGACCACGAATCAATCACGAATTTATTGTTTGAATTTGTAAAAAATTACGACAACTACAATTATGGTTATAAGTTTTGAGGTTTTTAAACACATCTTGAGAGCCCGCATGAAGAGGCGCAAGGACGTGCAGAATAGCGGAGAATAACTGATTAATTTTTTCTGCAAAAACCAGTTATAAAAAAAGCACCGGACTTTCGTCAGGTGCTTTTCGGGAGGTAATACAGAAAATCAGTTCTTGGCGCGCTCTTCCAAGATGGCAACGGCAGGCAATTTTTTACCTTCCACAAATTCCAGGAAAGCACCACCACCGGTTGATACGTAAGAAATTTTGTCGGCCAGGTTCCACTTATCGATAGCGGCAAGCGTGTCGCCACCACCGGCAACAGAGAAAGCATCGCTCTCGGCAATCGCGCGGGAAATTATTTCGGTACCTTTAGCAAACGCGTCAAACTCAAACACGCCACAGGGACCATTCCACAGCACCGTTTTAGCGTTCTTGATAATCTCAGCTACGCGCGCCGCTGTCTCGGGACCGTAGTCGATAATTTCTTCGTCCGCATTGATTTCGTTAACTTGCTTCACTTCGGTTGCGGAATTGTGATTCCACTCCTTGAAGCCATCTTTAGTTACACGCACATCTGTTGCAAACACCACTTCAGTAGCTGCACGCAGACGTTGCGCCTCAGGGATCAAATCTTTCTCGTACAGAGAATTGCCCACTTCATTACCGGCAGATGCAACGAAGGTATTAGAGATGCCACCGCCAACCACCAACACATCAGCAATTTTGGACAAGGCGTCGAGCACGCTCAATTTGCTCGACACTTTTGAACCGCCAACAATCGCAACCAACGGACGGGCAGGCTTATCCAATACCTTAGCCAGCGCGTCCAGCTCGGCAGCCAACAAAGGACCGGCACAGGCAATCGGTGCAAACCTGGCAACACCGTGAGTCGAGGCTTGCGCGCGGTGCGCCGTACCGAAGGCATCCATCACAAACACATCACACAACGCCGCCATTTTTTTGGACAGCTCATCAGAATTTTTACCTTCACCCACATTAAAACGAACGTTTTCCAGCAACACCAGGTCGCCACTCATCTCAAAGCCATCAACCCAATCTTTTACCAACGGCACTTCACGAACAAGTTTTTTGCTCAGGTATTCTGCCACCGGCGCGAGCGAAGCGGCTTCGTCATAAACACCTTCTTCCGGACGACCGAGGTGCGACATCACCATCACCTTTGCACCTTTTTCCAAGGCTGCCTTGATAGTCGGAATGGATGCATCAATGCGCACCGCGCTGGTAATTCTTCCGTCCTCCAGCGGCACGTTCAGATCCTGACGAATCAATACACGCTTACCGGCGAGATCCTGGTCTTTCATCAATTTAACAGTCATGGTGATCCTCAAAAGTTGCTAGATACTGGTATTGGATTTCGAATAAGCGGCTCACGCAAAGCCATGCCGAAGAAGATGCGGTTTTACCGTGCCGCCACACAACGTACTGAGGTGAATCCGGCATTTGCTATGGCGACACGCCGTGAATACATCCCTGTAGGCTCGGCGTCGGCATCCATGCCTCCGACGGTCGCCATAGCAAACACCGGATTCACTGCGAAACTTTCGTGTAAACGCAAAAATAATATTTCAAATGTAAGACCAGCGAATTACAGTGAGCAGGCTGTAACGCACTGGTCGCTTTTACTACAACAACTCTTCAACCGTCGCAACAATATTGTCAACAGTAAAACCAAAATGCTCCATCAACACGCCACCCGGTGCAGACTCACCAAAAGTAGTCATTCCCACAACGCGACCATCCAAACCAACATACTTGTACCAGTAATCCACATGCGCAGTTTCCACCGCAACACGCGCCAGCACCGACAGCGGCAGAACAGACTCTTTGTAAAGCGCATCCTGTTGATCAAACACAGACGTAGACGGCATGGACACCACGCGCACTTTCTTACCTTTCGCTGTCAGCGCTTCCGCCGCTTTCACGGTCACCGCCAACTCGGAACCGGTAGCAATCAAAATCGCTTCCGGCTCGCCCTCGCAATCACGCAACACATAACCACCGCGTGCGATGTTAGCCACCTGCGCAGGCGTGCGCGAGATCGGGTCCAGGTTTTGACGGCTGAACACCAAAGCGCTCGGGCCATCTTTGCGCTCAATCGCCGCCTTCCAGGCCACTGCCGATTCAGCACCGTCCGCCGGACGCCAGGTTTCCATGTTCGGCGTCATACGCAAAGTCGCCAATACTTCAATCGGCTGATGCGTCGGTCCGTCTTCGCCCTGACCGATGGAGTCATGGGTGTAAACGAAGACGTTACGCAGCTTCATCAACGCCGCCATACGCACGGCGTTAGCAGCGTATTGTTGGAACATCAAAAAGGTTGCACCGTAAGGAATGAAACCGCCGTGGGCAGAGATACCGTTCATGATGGCGCTCATACCAAATTCGCGCACACCGTAATAAATGTAATTACCACTGGCATCTGCTGCGGTCACGCCTTTAGAGGTTTTGACCAGAGTCAGGTTAGAACCGGCCAAATCCGCCGAGCCGCCGAGTAATTCCGGCAGCAAGGCAGCGTATGCAGCGATAGCATTTTGTGACGCTTTACGGCTGGCAATTTTCTCGCCTTTAGCCTGACACTCGGCAATAAAAGCTTCGGCTTTTGCGGCGAAGTCTGCGGGCAAATCACCTTTAACGACGCGGCGATCAAACTCGGCAGCCAACTCCGGATGCGCTGATTTATAAGCAGCCATTTTTTCAGCCCAGGCTTGCTCAGCACTCGCACCTTTTTCTACGGCGTTCCAGCCAGCGTAAATTTCCTCTGGCACCACGAAAGGTTCATGATTCCAGTTGAGGGTTTTGCGCACCAGCGCTACTTCATCGTTGCCCAGCGGCGAGCCGTGGGAATCGTGAGAACCTTGTTTGTTCGGTGAACCAAAACCGATCACGGTTTTGCAGCAGATCAATGTCGGCTTGGATGTTTCTGCACGGGCCGCTTCGATAGCAGTGCGCACGGCGTTACTGTCATGGCCGTCAACCCCGGGGATCACATGCCAGCCGTAGGCTTCAAAACGTTGCGGTGTGTTATCGGTAAACCAGCCTTCAACGTGACCATCAATAGAGATGCCGTTGTCGTCATAGAAAGCGATCAATTTACCCAGGCCCAAGGTGCCTGCCAATGAACAAGCTTCGTGGGAGATGCCTTCCATCATGCAGCCATCGCCGAGGAAGCAATAGGTGTAGTGGTCAACCACGTCGTGACCTTCGCGGTTAAATTGTGCGGCCAGGGTTTTCTCGGCCAGCGCCATACCGACAGCGTTGGCGATACCTTGGCCCAGCGGACCGGTAGTGGTCTCAACGCCGGGCGTATAACCGCGCTCCGGGTGGCCAGGCGTGGCTGAGTGCAACTGACGGAACTGTTTGAGTTGATCCATCGGCAGGTCGTAGCCGGTCAGGTGCAACAGGGAGTAAACCAGCATGGAGCCGTGGCCGTTGGACAGCACAAAGCGGTCACGATCAGCCCAGTTGGGGTTCTTGGGGTTGTGTTTCAGGAAGTCATTCCACAGGACTTCGGCAATATCTGCCATCCCCATCGGCGCGCCGGGGTGGCCGGAGTTGGCTTTCTGAACGGCGTCCATACTGAGGACGCGAATGGCATTGGCAAGTTCGGTACGAGAAGGCATGAGGCTGAATGCTCCTTGATGAGTATGTCGTTGATTGCTGTTATCTGAGAGTCGGCCTCTGACGGACCTTTGGTTTATCTATCGCCGGCAAGTTTTCAGCCCGATGAGGCTGCTCCGTCAAATGAGAAGTTCTTTCATCGGACAAAATGGGGCGACATTCTCTCTCAGCCGCCGCCGCCCGTAAAGGCAAGATCGGCCGGGAAGCGCACTTTATCGCCAAATAGTCAGACTTACCATTATCTATATCAAAAATTTTTGATATAGATAATGCATCCTGCTAGACTGCCGGGCATGAATCAACTTCAAAAAGCTCCTGATGCCCCGGATGAAGGCACCAACGAGGCCAGCCTCGACCAACTCGCCGGTTTACTTAAAGCGGCGGGTGATCCATTGCGGCTCGATATCCTGCGCGTGCTGGCCCAGGATTCATTTGGCGTGCTGGAGTTGTGCCAGATTTTTTCGATCAAGCAGTCCGGCATGAGCCACCATTTAAAGGTGTTGACCAGCGCCGGTTTGTTGACCTCTCGCCGTGAAGGCAATTCCATCTTTTATCGTCGCGCTTTTTTTGCGCCAGACCATTCGCTCAGTGCGTTACAGCAACAATTGTTTGCCACGATTGATCAACAACCTGTGTCTGCGGCTGTTGCGCAGCAGTTGCAACAACTGCATCACGAACGTAGCGAGGCTGCGCAATTATTCTTCAGCGAAAATGCGCATAAATTTCGTGCGCAGCAGGATTTGATTGCGAGCTACCCGGTGTATGCCGAGCAAATGACCCAGTTGCTCAACAGTACGCCATTGCCCGACAGGCACCTGGTGCTTGAAGTAGGTCCCGGTGAAGGGGAATTTCTGGCCGTGCTGTCACAGCGTTTTAAACAGGTGGTCGCGCTGGACAATGCTGCAACCATGTTGGAAAAAGCACGGCGTTACGCCACTGAAAAAAAGCTGCGCAATATTGAATTTATTCTTGGCGACACACGCTCCTTGCAAGAACACAAAGTGTTGGCCGATTGCATCGT
>CAMPIG010000107.1 GCA_946886255.1 uncultured Cellvibrio sp.
CAATTCCTTCTGCCTCCGTAATCCATCCGATATAAATTTCACTCTCCAGATTGTGGGTGGCACCAAGCGTGTTGAAATAATTAAGGATGCTAATAGCATTGTTAAACGCGGTCGCACGATTGGCTTGATTCCAGAATTCATACTCCAGGTTCAATACATCTATACGTTCATTTGCGGTGTGGGCATTGTTGTAGGCAACCACCATATCCGCTGATTCCGCAGCACCCAGCGCTGCGCCGATCTGATGAATACCGTAGTCCGCGCGCGCGCGGGAAATTAAGGACGCCAACTGACTCGCGCGCGTGGATGTCACATCCATGCCTTCCAGATTGTACATGATCAGATAGTTAACACCGTTGTTGCGCGCGAAGTTCAACAGCGCATTTTCTTTGGCCGTGTTCCCCAGAATACCGGTTGTACCGTTGCCCACAGCGACGTACATACCATTAATATTGGTGCAATTACCACCGGCATAAGCAGAAGGCGTTTGTGCTGCCGCACTGCCACTTAATATCAGAATACAAAGCAAAATTTTTACGTTGAACAACCATGACAAGAGTTTATTTTTCATAGCCAATTCTCTTATAGGATTAAATTTATAAACCTGACCGAACCAATATCATGAAGCGATACAAATGCTGAAAAAAAGCCCGACCGAAGTCGGGCAAGCTTTTGAGGGACTGGGTTTAAAATTTGGCACGAATGCCGAAGGTATAAAGCGCACCGGTATCTTCAAAACCGACAAACTGGTTTTCATAGCGCCCATATCTGCTTACGGTTTCGCCGCTCACGTTGCTGCCTTCAACAAAAAAGGTAATACCGTTCAACAGCGAGTAACTGGCACTGACATCGACCGCACCGTATTCGTCGTAGTGAACCGGTTCATTGCTGGGGCCGTTAAATACCCGACCGAGGAATGGCGTTCGGTAATTGTAAGCAACGCGCAATTGCAAACCGTCTTTGTCATAAAACAGCGTGGCGTTTCCAGTGTCGCTGATACCGGGCAAGGCAAAGGTTTCTGTCGCGCCGGCAGCACTGAGCGAAGCGCTGCTATTAACAAAGGTGTAGTTGGCAGCCACACCGAAACCATTATCAAAGACATGCGCCCAGTTGAGTTCGGTGCCTTCGATGGTTGCGGATTCACCGTTTTGCGGACGCGTCACCATAAAGGTTCGCCATTCGGGATCTTCTACCTCAATACCTTCAAAGACCTCCGGCAAACTCATGGTCACGATAAAGTCTTCAATCTCTTTGCGATAAAATGCCACCGAAAATAAATTGGAGTCGCCGTAGTAATACTCGAACGATAGATCGTAGTTACGCGAAACAAAGGGTTTCAAATTCGGATTGTTGCCGCGCGCCGTTCGGGTCGAAACCGTGGTCGTACCGTATGAGGTGTAAGGAGCTAAAGCCGTTAGCGTGGGACGCGTCAAGGTTTCGCTGGCCGCAGCACGAATATAAAACTCATCCGTTACCTCCAGGCGCGCATTCAGCGATGGCAACCAATTGTCGTATTCATTATCCAGCGCGATGGGCGTTCCGGCTTCATCGGCAAATTGCTGAATCAGCCAGGGCGACGGTGGTTGATCCGGCTCCGACGTTTCGCGTTCCAAACCGACCAACACTTGTGACGTACCGGTGGACGTTAATTCGGTGGAGGTGTAACGCACACCACCGGATACATACAACGACATATCCATCACAACAAAGTCAGACGCGGCTTCAAGATAAAAGGAGGTCACGTCTTCTTCAATTACGTAAGAATCGTTGGACTTCACCGCGTCCCAACTGCTGCCGTTGGCAATAAACGCTTCTTTGGATGCGATGCCCGCCGGTGTATCGGCGCGCGTACGGCCATCAATGTTTTCTGCCATCCAATTGCGATAAGCAACCGGATCAATCTTGTATACATCGCCATCCAGCCCACCGAACACATCACCGGGGCTGTAAACATCTGTCACGATGCTGTTGTAATCAATTTCCTGCTGGGTCGCGAGGCCGTGATACATACGGCGAATCAAATCCGGTGTTGCCCAATATTCGGTGGCTTTTTCGGCCACTGTATTGTTGGCACCAAATCGCATTGCACTCAGGTAGGAATCTTCAAGCGGTTTCCACTCAACATCCAACTTGAACTCGTGATTTTTTGCCTTGTTGTAGATGCCGTCGTTTGACGTCAAGCGCGCACGCAAATCCTGCATGTTGGCGCTGCCCATCTCGGGCACAACGGCCGCCGGATCAGCGTATTCAATGGTGGGGATACCGCCGTTGGAGGTGAGCAGATAACCGGGGCGATCCAAAAACTCCAGGATGTACATACGGTCCAGGCCGCGGTTATCGAGGATTGCATCAGACACCGAGACATCAGCAATCAATCGCCACTCGTCGGTAATATTCCATTCGGCATTTAAACCGCCAACGGTGGATTCTGTAGGCCGTTCTGTCGTGGTCAACGCGTGGGCGTAACCGGAGATGTTATAGCCCTCGTCATAGCCATGATTGATTACGTTGTAGAAGCCGTGCTCATCCACTTGATTGAGCGGCGACAGCGTCGGCGCCCACAAATAGGAGCCGGTCCAATATTGCGAGGTAGAAGTGTCGTACTTGGAGTGGATAACGTCGGCGGTCAGCACCAGGTTATCGGTGGGACGCATCTGAAAAACCAGATTGCCGCCGATGCGCTCACGGGTTTCATTGGTCACGCCGCGATACAAATTCTGGATGCGGTAGGTGTCTTCTTCCAGGCCATCGCCGGAATACGCGTAACCGCCCGCCCAACCTTGCGATGGATTGGTGAAAGTCAGAAACGGCTCTTCCGTGGTTTTGGAGATGTGTTCGTTAGTGACGGTGAATTTGTCGGTGGAACGCTCCTGATAGGTCACCGAGGCCAGCACGCCAAATATCTCATCGTTAAAGGTATTGCTGACGATAAACGAACCTTGCGGGCTGGTATCGCCGCTGTTCTCTTCGTACATACCTTTGAGGCTGCCCGCAAAATGGAAGCCATCGAAATCGAACGGACGCGCGGTAACGATGTTGATGGTACCGCCGAGCCCGCCCTCTTTCAGACCGGCATTGGAAGTCTTGAACACGTCCACCGTGCGCACCAATTCGGACGCAATCGTGTCAAAACTGAACGCCCGCTCCTCGTTCTCACTCGCGGGCGTCCGCCCGTTAATCAGCACCGCACTGAAATCCGGCCCGAGACCGCGAATGCTGACGAAGCGACCTTCCCCACCCGCGCGATCAATCGCCACGCCGGGCACACGCTGGAGTGAATCGGCCACGTTATTGTCCGGAAACTTACCGAAATCCTCGGCGGAGATGCTGTCTGACACTAACTCTGAATTACGCTTCTTATCCACACTGCGGCTCAAACTGCCCGCAATACCGGTCACAATGACCTCTTCCAATAAATTCGCTTCCGCTGGCTCGGCGGTCTGAGCCTGGGCCTGGAGATTGGCCATGGATGCCATAGCGGTAAGTACAGCTACCGACAAGGTCGACTTTATAAACATACACTGCCCTCCTCCGGACAATTGCATTTTTTCAATGCTTAAAATTGTTGTGGTGCAGAACCCCTGACCGAACAAACTACAGATGAAGTTCATGACACGCAGCAAGATCATTACCAAGGTAGGAAAAAGCGTCGACTCACTTTGCCTTACGCATGGAAAATGACCCGGAGCAGTTTTGTTGCTAAAGTGAACCTTTAGATAAGTGATTGATTTTAAATTGTATTTTAGTATTGCAAGATATTAGGGAGTGTAGTGGGTTCTGAGATGCGTGATGAACTTGAAGACCGTCTGCCGGCGTTCTTCTACACTTTGCAGATGCGCTAGTGCTTTGTTTTTTAGAATGGACCAACTTTACGGTGCCCAAAATGACCGATTAATAAGGTCACAATGGCTGACATGGCAACACGATGGTGACACGTAACCCGCCGCCATTCCTGTTTGCGAGAAAGATGTGGCCTTCGTGGGCTTCAACTATTTCACGGCAAAGCGATAATCCTATGCCGCTACCTGTTTGTTTCGTTGTATAAAAAGGTAAGAGTGCATTTTCCATGGTGCTGGGCGACATGCCCGTACCGCGATCAAGAATTTCTATCACACTGTGCTTTCCGTCCTGGGAGACCTTGAGGAAAATCTGATCCTTATTGGAACCCGACTCGCCCGCGTTTTTTAACAAATTGGTAATGGCCTGTTGCATTTGCACCGGGTCGAAATATCCAGCGCTTTCAGGTACCTCACCTTCCAACAAGAACTCCAGCGCAATGCTGAGTTTCCTGATAAATTCCGGCCAGGGCACAATGCATTTTTCCGGCTTGGGTAACTTGGCGATTCGCGCATAGCCTTCAATAAACTGCTTCAGGTGCTGCGCACGTTCGCCAATGGTTTCGAATACCACCGTGAGCTGATCGTATTTTTCCCGCTCGACTAATAACTGACCAGAATGGGCCATCGATGAAATAGGAGCCAGGGAATTATTTAATTCGTGAGTGATTGTGCGGATGACCTTCTTCCAAATTATGGCTTCCTGTCGGTGCAACTCCAGGGTCATTCGCTTTATCAGCAAAACCTGATGTTTCCTCGCGTTCAGAACAAATTCTCCGGTGGCGATGTGATAAAGCTCATCACCCGAATGTTCCTGTACGCGAAAAAGCCCATCCTTTCTCTGGACTAACACCGCTTTCAGCGCATCCGGTGTTGCCGCTATCGCCTCAGAAAAATGCAGGCCATTGATGGGCTTCCCGGCATTGAGGGTAGCTTTGGCGAAACTATTGGAGTAGATAATGCGATCTTCCTGATCAATGAGCACCACACCCATAGTAGAATTCTGGATGACCATATCCAGAAGCAATTCACGTTGATAAACGTGCTGGCGCTCGCGGCGCAGCTTTTCCGACAGTTGATTAAAAAGGGGGATAATTTCACTCAATTCGTCCTTGCCAATCGCGGTGATATTTACACTGAAGTCATTATCCATGAGATTCAGCATACCGTTCTTGATAGCGTCGATTGTTGTCATATGACTGTGTATGAGTTGACGTAGCAACCAGATCGCCGCAAGTAACGAAACGGGCAATGCCACAATGATTGCCGTCCACTGCTCCTTAATCAGCATCAGCGCCAGGCCAATAACTCCTATGCCAAGCGAAATCGCCAGCGCCACAATCACACACAGCTTTCCTTCAAGCGAGAGTTTTCTAGTAGTTGTGTTCAATCTTATATTTTTCCAAGCGGCGGTAGAGAGCCTGCCGCGAAAACCCAAGTTGCCGTGCTGCTTGCGCAACAACACCGTGATTCTGTTGCAAGGCTAGCTCAATGAGCTCGCGCGACGGTTCTGCAATAACCGGCCTGCGCTGCTCAGCGGTTGACTCATCAATATTCAAACCAAAATCTTTAAGCACCAGCTTTTTTCCTTCCCCAAGGATAAGTGCGCGCTGACAGGCATTTTCCAGCTCGCGCACATTACCTGGCCAAGGGTAGTAGCGTAACGCTTGCAGCACCGAATATTCCAACTGCGCCTTGTCTTTAAGGAAATGGTGCAGCAACGGCAGAATGTCGTCCTTACGCTCGTTCAGCGGCGGCACCTTCAATTCAAATACGTTTAATCGATACAACAAATCCTCACGAAACTCGCCTTTTTCAATCGCTTTTTCCAGATTGGTGTTAGTCGCACTGATGACGCGGACATTGCAACAGCGAGTCTCGCTTGAGCCAAGTCGCTCAAATTCTCCCGTCTGCAATACGCGCAACAGTTTCGCCTGGCCGGTTGCGGACAAATTACCCAGTTCATCCAGGAAAATTGTTCCGCCATCGGCAGCTTCAAAACGGCCAATGCGCCGCTTGGTAATACCGGTATAGGCTCCTGCCTCAGCACCAAACAATTCTGCCTCTATCAGTTCCTGCGGTAAGGCACCGACATTGACGCACACAAATGGTCCCGCTTTTACGCTGGAATTGGCTTGTACAATTTGTGCGATCTTTTCCTTGCCCGAGCCGTTGGGGCCAGTAATAAGAACCGGTACATCCGCACGCGCGATTTTTGCGGCAAGGCTTACGACGGCGTGCATGGCAGCGCTTTGGTATATCAGCCCGCACAAGTTGACGGTCGCCGATAAACGTGTCTTTTCCGCAAGAAGTGTCTGTGCTTGCTGGCGCTGCTGTTGCTGTAGATCTTCCAACTCCAACAGATTCTTAACGGTGGTGACTAATTTAATATCGTCCCAGGGCTTCGCGATGTAATCTGCTGCGCCGCTCTTCACCAATTCGATTGCTGTTTCAAGTTGCGTCCAGGCTGTAATCAGTATGACCGGAATGTCTGGCCGCACTTGCCTGATCTGATAGAACAATCCCTTGCCCTCAACGCCCGAAGTTGTATCTTCGGTAAAATTCATATCCTGAACAACCAGCGCGATGCTGCTATCGTCCTGCAGACGCTTTATGCCAGCCTGTGGTGTCAACGCGATTTCCGCTTCAATATCATGCACCTCAAAGAGCAGATGCAATGCTTTACCGACAGCTGGATTATCATCCACAATCAGAATTTTTTGACCAGAATCTCTTGGCATAGGTCTCACATGTTTCAATTGTTGGCCACCGCTTCGACAGGCGAAATACGCATTGCTTTCCAGATGGGCGAAAAGGCAGCGAGTAATGTAATAAATAGTAAAAAAAGCACTGATATAGGCACATACTGAAACGGTAACAATGCGGTACCCTGGGTGCGCGCCATATAACTGCTGTCCACGTAGGCGATAGTTGTTCCCACGATGGCGGCGATCAACACCAGTACAACATTCTCCAGCATGAAATAACGCATCACCCCGGCTTTGGTCGAACCCAATGCACGCCGGATTCCAATCTGCTTACGACGCTGGTTTACCCAAAAGGTGGTAAGCCCAAAAATTCCCAGTGCGTTGACAAAAGTCAGCATGAAAATTACCACAGCGAGAATTTTTATCATGGCGTAATCACTAGTATAAACATCTCGCTTTATATCCTCCCAGGACTTTTCATCGACCGGCTGCCGAGTGTTATCTATCGACGCCAGCTTTTCAACAAGCGCGTGCATAATGCTATCCCTTTCTTCTTGGCGAGCACGCACTAGGTAATTGATCGAATCTTCCTTAACAATAACAGGAAGAAGGGTAACGTTATTTGCCGTATCCGACGATGGCCATGGCCCCATCAGGCGCTCCACCACGCCCACGATGGTGAGCGGCAGAGGCCCCATATACACCGTCTTGCCAACGGCTGATTCATCGGGAAACATTTGCTCGGCAATATGTTTGGTAATAATGGCCACGCTGTGGTCCGGCGGATTATCTCGTGTAAAAAAATTGATCTCACCTTCGTTGAAATTTCGACCTTCTATCAAATTTAAGCCGAGTGCCGCAAGTCCGTGGTGTGTCACCTCAAAGATGGCTGACGGGAAATCTGCGATTTTGTCTTCACGGCTTTTGCGCAACGCAGAGGATGATCCGGAGCCTGACATCGGAATACTCGAAATTGGGGTGGCATCGATAACGCCGGGCGTTGCGCGAATAATGTCCATATCGCGTTCCGCGACGGCTTGTATATCGACATCCGATGAGTTTCGCCGTACCCATATTTTAAAGATTTCTTTTTCTGCGATTCCGCTCGGGCGCGCTATTTTATCTAATCGTTCATTGACAACGTGCAGCGCGTTGCTGACGACGGCAACGGTGAGTGACAATTGCAGAATAATCAGCAAGGGCCCGGTTTTGTTACGCCATAAACTTTTTACAATCGGTAGTATATCCAACATAGGAACATCCTAATTTGCATCATTGGGTTTTCAGATATTTCGCAGGGGCTGCGTGGCTGATACGCCATGCCGGTAAGAACCCGCTGAACAGTGTTGCAGCAAACGCAAGCAAAATTGCCGCAATAACCGTAACGCCATTAAAGACAGCGACATTTTCATAGTTGCTATAAAGGCCACGTACGCCCGCCAGCCCCCCTATCGACAAGAGCAATCCCAGCAGTGAGCCTGCAGCGCCGACAACAAAGGCTTCCATCAGGTGCTGGAAAAAGATGGAATAGCGACTCGCCCCCAGGGCGCGGCGCACTCCCGCCTCCGGTGCTTTACGCAGGAACTTTGCGAGCATCAGGACAGTGCTATTGACAAGGCAGATCATGAGAAACACAAAGGACAGTATCAATAACTCTTTATTGTCTTTAGATACCACGTTGTTGATATCCAACCACTCCTGAGGTGTATTCAATTGATATCCCGGCGACCGTTTAAAACGACCACGCTCTTTTTGCAACGCAATATAATTCTCCAGAAATTGCGAAAATTCCTGACGTTTTTCCAGAGAGTTGAACTCTACCCATGTCTGTATCCATATCAATTCGCTTTGCAGAAAATCTTCGTGGGTTTTGACGAGTTCGTCGGCAGACCAGCCCTGGATATTACCCCAGTGTTGGTAAGGCTTTTCTGCAGCATGAAAGAACGGAAAATAAGCGTCGGGAGCAGACTCAAACGCAAGATTATTCAAATCGTAAACGTTCGGGACTAACTGCCATCGCTCGCTGACAACACCGATGATGGTGAATATCTCGTTATCGAGCGTGATGGCTTTGCCCACACTATCTTCGCCATCAAAAAGTTTGCGGCTAAGCCCTTCACTGATCACCACCACTCGCTCAGGGCCCTCGTCTGCATTTTTATCCCAAGGTCCACCCTGGATAAATTGCACATCAAACATACTAAAAAAATCCCGAGTCGTCATGCGAGTGCTGTACGCAGTGGGTGGCTCAGTTGATTCCGGCACCTGGATCATGACGCCAGCTTTACGCATGATCACGATACTGTCTGCGAGCTTCGCATCATAAAGCGCCTTGGCATCCTGATAAGTAACTTGCGGCGGAATGGCATTCAGGCTGAAGTACTCACGTTCTGGGTCCCAGGTATTCAACTGGACCGCAAACAGGCGATCATTTTTATGCGCCAATGGATTGCTCGACACCACAGAGTGCATCGTCAAAATGGTGAGATTGGCCGCGATTCCCGTTGCGATGGCAACCACCATCAGGAGGGATAACGCCGGCGTTTTTTGCAGGCTCAACCATGAGAGGCGCAGGTAATATTTCCACATATTTTTTGCTCCGTTCCTAAATCGCCTGGCTAGTGAAATTCTCAACGGGTTTACCCGCATCAGCGTAGGATTCATATACCCTGAAATCCGTTACTTGCCCGTCCACAATCTGAATGTTGCGATGGGCACGCCGCGCCAGATCAGGATCATGGGTAACCATCACGATAGTCATACCGGCTTTATTAATATCTCCCAGCATGTCCATAACCTGCCGCGCCATCAACGAATCGAGGTTACCGGTAGGTTCATCCGCTAACAAAAATTTGGGCTCTCCAGCAAGCGCGCGCGCGATAGCAACGCGCTGCTGTTGTCCACCAGATAATTGCGAAGGTAGATGACGCGCACGCGCCGCCAGCCCGACCATTTCAAGTGCGTTGTTAATGCGTTTTTTTCTTTCCGCGCCGGAAAAGCCGCGATAGCGCAGCGGCACATCAACGTTATCGAAGATGTTGAGGTCTGCGATAAGGTTGAAGCCCTGAAAGATAAAGCCGATTTTTTCGTTACGTAATCTTGACCGTGTATTGTCGCTCAGCTGACTGACATCTTGTCCATCGAGCCGATAACTGCCTTCTTCAAATGTCTCCAGCAATCCGGCGATATTCAGGAAAGTCGTTTTGCCCGAGCCTGACGGTCCGGTTACGGCAACGAACTCTCCTTCGCGAACTTCAAGGTTAAAATCACGCAGCGCATGGGTTTCAATCATGTCTGTGCGGTATATTTTTTTTATGGATTGCATCTTCAACATTGGTACTGTTCCCCTGCTTTAATTGGTTATCAAGATATGTTCGCTGTTCGCTTTTGTGGGCAAGGAAGAAATGATGATGGTATCTCCTGGTTGTAAACCATCTACAACTTCCATGTGCCGGAGATTTGAACCACCAAGCACCACTGGCACACGCACGGCTTTGTTGTCGCTAACTCGGTAGACGTGGCCACGAAAGCCGTCAAAAAATGAACCGCGGTTAACAATCAATACATCCGGTTTATTTTCCAATAGGATTTTTGCGGTTAACCGTTGGCTTTGGCGGAGGTTCGCCGGCAATGTCTCAGTAAAGCGAATGCGCGCGCTGACACCACCGTTGATCACTTCCGGTGAGATGGCGGTGACCACGCCGGGATAATTGGCGCCGCTCAACGAAATTTCTGCCTCCATCAAAGGCGCTATGTCATCGGCAAATCCTTCCGGTACCACGGTTTCAACTTCAAATGCGGTCAGGTCGACCACGGTGATCAGCGCCTGGTTAGGGGATACGGCCTGGCGATCAATCACCTGGACATTTCCAATCATGCCCCCCACCGGAGAAACTATGGCTAGCTCCCCCACACGTCGCTTCAACGCATCCACCAGAAGCTGCTGGCTTTTTAGTTGCAATATAAGAGATTCAACATCAAAGCCCAAAGACTCGTTCGCAAGTTCACCGTTTTGTTTGGCCTGCACAAGTTCAAGTTGTGCACGCTCCAGGTCATCAATGGACTTTTCGTATTCCAGTTGGCTGATCAGATTTTTTTGAATCGCCAGTTCCGCACGGCGGGCCTCGCGCGCCATCGCCTTTTCGTTCACCTGCGCCATTGCGACAGTCTGTTCCAATTCAAGCTTCTGCCGTTTTGATTCGATTTTTTGACGGCCAAGATCAGCCTCGACACGCGTAAGATTAGCTGTCTCCTGTGCGAGTAATTCATTCAGGTCCGGACTGATTATCCTGGCCAGCAACTGACCTTGCTCCACCGCATCACCAGCTTTAACTGACAAATCTACGTAGCCTTGTTCAGGGCTGAATAAAGTTGGACTGTTAGCCGCAACAATTCGCCCCTGTGAAACAACATCGCGCACCAGGGTTCCGCGCTCAACCTGCGCCAGGCGTACCGACTCCCGCTTGACCACCAGCCCCGATACAGACACCTCACTCACATAAATAAATGCCGCTGCCGCCAATACCAACAGCAATAATAGAACGCCTATTGCAGCAATGCGTTTTGTAGAAGCCCCGGGTTGGACCAGCAATAAATCCTGAGCGGAGGTATCAGCAATTTTCATATTCATAGCGGTGGCTCAAATGTGTTTGCTTATGCATTACAAAAGCCATACCAATTGCGCAAGGAGTTTCTAAGTGACTGAAATTAATGGATTTATAGGGTGTTACTACTAGAGACACACATAGAGAAAGTGTCCGCTAAAGTGTCCGCCGTGTCCTCGGGAGGTGGGCGGACAGCTG
This sequence comes from uncultured Cellvibrio sp., assembly GCA_946886255.1. The sequence continues at coordinate 11,347 of CAMPIG010000107.1, forward strand.
GCAACTTTGTGTTGTATACAGAGCAGGATAATTTGGAAAAATGTTTTTTGCTTGGCGACATCGATACATCATTTGAAAAATATCCCTCCCATCCATCGGTTTTGTTGATCAGGTATTGCCTGAAGTGGACACTGGCCGTGACAAACTCATAAAAGCTGAATCCGAAGATTCTATTTTCCTTCTTGAGAACAATGTCATTTTTTGAACCGCGCTTTATGAACGATCCCGCGAATAATCTGCAGCAAAAAATGAAAAACCCCGCCTATCTTGCGATAGGCGGGGTTTTTCATTTTATTTGGTGGAGCTAAGCGGAATGCACTCGGCACATCCATGTGCCTCGCCCTACGGGCAGCTTCGCTGTGAAAAACGGCTGTCCTCGGCAACTGCTCCTGCGTTGCTCTACCTCCGGAATGCCGGACCACTGCATCC